>SXIZ01000277.1 GCA_005779525.1 Methylococcaceae bacterium | reverse complement strand
GTCATTCACCAATTCCGGGCTCGCATTCAAAGTCCCCACTTTGGCGCGAGCTTCCGTGACTTGGGTTAACACGTCTTTTTCATGCGCCGCATAGCCTTTAACTGCATTCACCAAGTTTGGGATTAAATCGGCACGGCGTTGGTATTGGTTAAGGACTTCACCCCAAGCGGCTTTTATGTCTTCATCCGCAGATTGTAGGGTGTTATAGCCGCAGCCATTGAGGGTAAGCAGCCAGAACAACAAAATAAGCCATCGGTTCATAGGATTCTCGTAGATTTATCAGTAGAGGAAAATGATGTTCAAACTTTAGGATACTCCATTCCGTAGCTAACTAGAAATCCAATCTCAATTGATCAATGGTCGGTATTTTAACAAAGTCAGAGCCGGAATAACTTTTTGAGGGAGCTAGGTATAATTTTTCTACTTCAGCACAATCTCGTGTTCATGCATAGCAATTTCAGATGAAATTGCCAAAATGCGCTAAACTCCATTCTAGAGATTGAACTTACCAGTACCCAATGCCATGAAATTCGGATTTTAGGCAGCTGGCGTTGGAAGTTGTGTGGCACTCCGCCCAACTCTATGTTTTGTAAGTTGCAATAATACGCCGCTTAATGGATTGTTTTGTAAAAGGCACATCATGGAATTTTTTGAACAACTTGGTATCTCTCAGGCTTAAGTAAACCTTAATCTGGTCGATACTCTGCAATAAACTTCCTCAGAACTGCGCGACAGTGTGCTTAGATTGCAATTGTGATCCGCAGTAAACAAAATTATCAGGAGATATTCAATGTTTGTAAAAGAAATAAACTGCCCCAATATTGCAGAATCACATGCAACTATTATTGAGCTTGTCACTTCGGCAACACAAGAATTATTTGAGTTCTACGGCCTACAAGCCACCTTAGTAGCTTGTTTAGACAGTGCCTTCAGTAATGAAACTGATGTCTCTATAGTAGGTTTACTAGGTGCGGCCGCCGATGGCTTTAGAAGTACGATTGCAATTGAAACTAATTTTAAGATTTTGGAAGCCACCTATCCTGCGAAGTTAGAAGAACTGGAGACTAATGATACTCAACATCTACAAGACTGGATAGGCGAACTGACCAATCAGTTGGTTGGGCGATTTAAAAATAAACTGATGCATTACGGCTGTGATCTATGTCTTGGGGTGCCGTCAGTCATTCAAGGTGATAATCTGAAAGCCATTTTACCTAAAAAGACAGAAGCGATTACGTTGAAGTTTGATACTAATATTAACCATAATATTTATATTTTAGTGAATACTATGATTGATGCCGCCAACTTCAAATTGGAATACCAAACATTACCCGAAGGTAATTCCATCATGGGTGAAGGTGAGTTCATGTTCTTTTAGTACAGCTAGATTTGAATTGGCGGCAACTAAGCTCTCCGATAAGCCTGCATGTCTTGGCTTAATTAGATTTTTTAACTATAGTCACTACGGTATTGCCATTCCCTTGATATTCAATATCATCTAAGCCCATTTTTCGGGCCATGGCAATGCCTCGTCCATGTAAATCAAATGCGCGTTCCGGGCTAAAATCTAAATACTCGGTCCAGTCAAAGCCATTGCCTTCATCTTTAATGATAACAATATATTGATCTGTTTGTGTTTCCATGGTGACCGTCACTCGCCGATGAGCATAGGGTTCTTGCTGAAGGCGTTGTGCTATTTCTTCTTCCCAACGTCCCGCTAGCAGTAGCTGACTTTTCTGTTGATAACTGATCTCAAGATTACCATGTTCTACGGCATTCACTAACAACTCTGAGTAGGCGTTAACGGTACGTTCCGGCACCATGCTGGCATCTGCTAGCCATAAAGCCAAGGTTTTCGCTTCTTGTAAATTGCTAAAACTAAATTCTGCACGGGTTAAAATTTTGAGGGCTTCGGTTTGGTGACCGATAGCAGATAGCAGTTCACGCTTGTTTTGCAGTTGTAATAAGGCATTTTTGATGACATTGGTTAATATTTCCTCAGGGGAGGGCTTAGTCAAATAATAATGCGCTCCTGCTGCCAAACCATCTACGATATCCTGTTCCTGAGTAGCGCCTGTGAGCATCACCACGGGCAAGTCTTTAAAACGTGGATCAGATTTAATACGTTTTAATAAATCCAGGCCATCCAACTTAGGCATGCATTTATCGAGCAAAATTAAATCAAAATCACTGGGGGCCTTATCAATGATGTTCCAGGCTATTTCACCATCTTCTGCATCGTCGACATCATAGCCAGCTGCTTCGAGAGTGGCTTGAGTTAGGGTTCGGCTAAATTTATCATCATCAACAACCAGTAATTTTTGCATCAATGCTTTCCAGGTTTAGTTTAAATTTTGGTTAATTTTTTGTGCAGTAAGTTCTCGTGTATTAATAATAGCATCAATTAGAAAATTGCAAGTTTCACGATCTTCGGCTTTGCCTGCCGCTTCTAGAGATTGGCATAAATCTCCTAGGCGAAAAGCCCCTACAGAACGTGATGAAGATTTTAAAGAATGTGCAGTGCTGCTGAGCACTTTAAAATCCGTTTCCGTTTGCAACACCTGACATTGCTCTTGACTGGTGACTAGGAATAGCTCTAAAAAGCGGCGTATGCTTGCAGGTTTATTGCCTACAATTCTAGCCAATGCCTCGGGATCCCAATCGGGTGCATCAGATAACTCAGGGTTAATCTGGGGGGGGCTTGCAACTTCAGGCTGAGGAGTCTCGGCAGGCTTAAGTTCGGCAGTTTGCGAGGTGCTGGGTTCTGCAGGTTGCGGTAACCATTTTTGCATCATAGTGCTTAACTCCGCTAGTGGTGTAGGTTTACTAAGATAATCATCCATTCCGAGAGCAATACAATTCTCCGCTTCGCCTTTCATGGCAACTGCAGTCAATGCAATGATAGGGGTACGTTGACTATCTGTTTTAGCTTCTTCATTACGGATGGCCGTTGTTAATTGATAACCATCCAGATGCGGCATATGTAAGTCTGTTAACACCAGCGCGTAATCTTCTACCAACCAGCGAGTTAAAGCTTCGCGGCCATCCCCAACAATATCCGCGTAAAATCCTAAGAGATTGAGTTGTTCACGTATCACGTTCTGATTGACTTCGTTATCTTCTGCCACCAAGATCAATTGCCGTTTATTAACCGCATGCTCGCGAGTTACTTTTACTCTATTGGTCGCCTCTGTCGCTGTGTAATGCGCACTCGATTCTGGAAAGGCACGACCAGCGATCATGGTGACCGCCCGCAAGATACTCTGCCGAGTTAATAAATTGCCATCAATTTGCGCTACATTTTCAGCGAGCAACCGGGCTTTACGCCGTCGACCCCGTCCAATGGCTAGATGTTGAATGGCGATATCATTTGCAATTGTCTGTTTATAAGTTTGTGCTGCGTTGAGCATGTCGTCCAATGCAGGCGTGCCAAATAAATCAAAGACCCAAATCCACAAAGCTTCAGCAGGTGGGGGCAATAATTTAACAGCCTCTATGTCTTCGATATAAGTGACTTGCGCTCCGGCGTCGATGAGGTGTAAGCCAATATCTTGGGTCAAACCCGTATGGGGTCCGATGATTAAACAGGGAATATCGACCACCGCCGAAGGCAGGGTTTCAGGTTGTTCTGCGGGTATTTCGAAAGGGAGATTGACGGTAAATTCGCTGCCATGTTCAGGAGAACTTTGAAGCTTAATTTCCCCCCCTAATATTTCCGCTAAGCGATTACAAATCACTAATCCTAATCCAGTCCCACCATAAATTCGGGTGGTACTGGTATCCGCTTGTTCAAAGCGTTGGAAGAGTTTGCTTTGTGCGGCTTCACTAATCCCTATGCCATTATCGCGAATCACAAATGCTATCCACACTTGCCGAGAGTCAATTCTAAGCATTTGCGCTCTAACGTTGACTTCGCCTTTATGCGGTAAGCCACTGGAAAATTTAATCGCATTATTGCTGAGATTCGTTAGAATTTGACGTAGGCGTTGCGCATCACCGAGGAGTAATTGAGGGATTTTAGGATCAACAAACACTTTAAGATCAACTTTTTTGGATTGCGCCATCGGATCTAACATCAGACAGACACTTTCTACCACCGCTTCCAGCATAAACGCTTCAGGTACCGCCAACATTTTGCCAGCTTCAATTTTGGAAAAATCTAAAATATCGCTCAGAATCGCCAGCTGTGCATAGGCCGAGTCGTGAATAATTTGTGCAATTTTATATTGCTCAGGCGTTAATGAAGTTTGCAGTAACACGTCAATCATCCCGATGACCCCATTCATGGGGGTACGAATTTCGTGACTCATATTCGCAAGAAAACCCGATTTAGCGCGATTTGCGGCTTCTGCTTGGTCTTTTGCGATGACTAATTCCGCCGTTCGGGCCTCGATCATTTCCTCGAGATTTTCACGATTACGTTCTAATTCAAATTCACTGGCTTTGCGATCGGTGATATCAAACAGCACGATTAAATGCGTGGCCGATTTATGCGCAGCACCTAAACTAGTTACACTGGCAATGACCGTCCGTTGACTTTGATCTTTGCAATTCAAAGTGATTTCTAAAGGATCTATGTGGGTGTGCATCTCATTGGCTGGTTGCAGAATTGTGTGCCATGTTTCTGCAAGCCATTGCCGATATTCCAGTGCTGGGGAAGCAAGCTTCCACCAATGATTTAAGGTCGGAATCTCCTGTAAATGGTAGCCAAAAACCCGGGTAAACGCAGGATTTAAAAAGGTTATATTTTGCTGGGCATCAATTAACAGAAAAGGCACTGGAGCGACATCAACTAATAAACGAAAACGCTCCTCACTTTCGATTAGCGCTTTTTTGGTTTCCATACCAGTCAACGCAAACGCCAGATCATTCACGGTAGCGCTTAATAAACTCACCACCTCTTCATTAAAAAAATTCGCTTCCGTATGATAAACCGTAAATACTGCGTAGCATTGCTCCCCACAAATAATGGGAAAACTCGCAATCGATTGCCAACCATATTTATTGACAATATTTGACCAGGGTTGAATCGTGACTTGGTTCAAATTACTTTGACAGACCACCGCGGTTTTAGTGTTCCAGGCTAAACCCACGGGGCCTTGGCTTTCGGGTGAAGCGGGATTACTGGAAATGACAATTTCATCTAAATAACCCATGCCATCACCGGCCATCGCAAGCGGAATGATGCGTTGACTTTCCGGGTGTTCGACACCGATCCATGCAAGCTTCATTAATCCGGTCGCAACGCTGACATGACAAATTTGTTGAAATAAATCAACTTGATCGGTGGCGAGGATAATAATTTCGTTGATTTTCGCTAAGGCTTCGTAGAGTTCTTTCAAAAACTCAACGCGTTGCGCACTGATTTTACGTTCGGTAATGTCTTGCACCGTTCCCAGTAAGCTCATACCTTGGTGATTGTCCAACACTATTTTGCCCAATCCGTGCATCCAACGTTCGGCCTGATCATTGGGGCGAATAATCTTATATTCTTCATTAAACAGTATTTTATCTTGAATCACTGCCTGCAGCGCTGCTTGCATAGGCTGTTTGAAATCTGGATGAATAAGCTTGAGCCATCCCTCAATCGTATGTGGATAAGTGCGTGTGATCCCAAAAATCTCATCTAACACGGGAGTGCTTTCCCAGATTCCGGTAGATAAATCATTGATGTAGCAACCGATATTGGCTGCCTTCTGTGATTCGCGTAATAAACGTTCACTTTTTTGCAGTTCAAGTTCTGCATTTTTGCGGCTAGAAATGTCCCGTGACGACGCATAAATATAGGTTTCTTCTGCAATCGGAACCGCGCAAGCAAAAATTTCTACCCAAAATTCATATCCATCCCGGTGGGTATGCTTGGTTTCCAGCACTTTTGCTTCCCCACTATGTGTCAGCAGATAGCTAATAGCGGTTTCAATGGTGTCAGAGGGGAGATATTTATCAAAATCTGCTATTTTCAGATGCCCTAAACAACTCTCATCATAACCGATGCTTTTGAGAAAAGAGGCACTGGCTTCTACAATGGTACCCTGGGCATCTACGACATGAATTCCGTCAGCAGCGGTTCTTAAGATGGCACTCAAACGTGTTTCACTGGCGATTAACGCTGCCTTTGCTTGGATTTGCGCGGTTACGTCTTCTGCAATCCCCACTATGCGCTGTGCGTTGCCCTCGGCATCAAATATTGGAAATCCTTGTTGATGTATCCAACGTTCACTTCCATCTGGCCGGATAATGGGAAACTCAATGGTATAGTTCTGCTGTGCGTGAACTTTCACATAATCGAGCACGCGTTGATAGTGCTTGGATGGAATGGCCGCAAACCAACTTTGGGGCTCGTCAATCAAGCTCTGGCAAGAGCGTCCCCAAATGGTTGCGTATGCAGGGCTCACATAAATAATGCGCTGACCATCGGCAGACGCCATCCAAAATACCTGATGAATATTGTGCGTCAGCTGTTGCAGGGTATTTTGACTGTTTTCTAATTGTCTATAGGGCAGACTGATAATACCGACGACTAAGGTTCTATAGATAAAAACGTAGGCTAACACCTTAAAGATGTGGCCTAATATATTAATAGCATCGCTAACATCTACGTACAGCGTAAAACATAATTCACTGAGTATCGTTAACCACAGTGCCGCAAATAAATCTGTATGGCTAAAAAGTGGCTCTGAATTGCGTTTAAGACCAATTACACCTAAAGCAACGCTTAATAGTGCAATCAAAATCCATTCATAAACAATTTTAGCCGCAGTTAGGCCATTACCTTCGATAAAAAAAATTGGAAAAATACTCTCTTGGGCTATGACTAAATACAACATCACTGCAGAATAGAGTAATGCCCCCAGCAGGACTAACTGAGAAGATAATAGTTTTTTGGTTTCAAACTTTTCCAGAATAGTTAACGCTAACAAAGACAACGCTAAGGCATAACGTGCTGCAAACCAAAAGATAATGGCGGTTTGTGGCGAGGGTGGAATTATTCCAGCTGGCATACCGCGATAGGTGAGCAGATGCGCAGTATCCATTAACGCCACAGCAATAAAACTCGTCGAAATGAGTGGCAGTTTAGCTTGACTGTGGGTGATGCGAGCATAAGCCCCGACTGAAAAACAGGCTACCGCGATGGTGACAGCGAATATTTCAAGCAAAAGATGCAACGGTAAATAATGTTCTAGCTGCATATGCTGAACATACGAATTGGGAAAAAGCCAGAGATAACCAAATATTAGGGTGGCAATGCCCAGGATGCTCCACGTAGTAGACCAAGATAAACCAGTTTTTATTTGCCAAACAGAAATGCCGGAGGGTTCTGAACTCATGGTTTTTTCAGCTGCCTTAGGTTAGAAGTTGTTAAAGTTTAACGTGCAAGTGGATCAAGAATTTAATAGTGATGTTTTAGCGGTGTACAGTTTTGTATCAGGTTTTTCTATAAGCCTGATAGGCGTCTGTGCAAATTAGCAAACACTAACTGTAAAGTACAGGGTTAAATTGATTGCCAACATCGATCACTGCTTCACTGTGGCGTTCACCCTGGGGAGGGATATTATACATATTCGCTGTTAAGTATCTGATATAAAATAAAGTAGGTCCATCCAATGGAAATTCGTGTTGTAGGGTTTGAAATTTAGTCAATGCTTCTTGCCAACGATACTGCTGAAAACATTTTAATGCTGCAGTAAATTTTACTGTTAAGTAAGGAATGTAGGCGGTATTTGCCTCGCGGCTATGCAGTAATTCAAAAAGTTTTACTGGCTGGGTTTTTCCCTTGAAAATAAAAACCCCCATCTCACGGATATTAAACAGCTCAATATCCTCTATGACATGCTGTGAAATCAATATTTTAGTGCCTAATAGCTTGTTTAAGCCTTCTACGCGGGTGGCGGTATTGACCACATCACCCACCGCACGATATTCAAAATGATCTTGCGCGCCCACATTACCTAAGCGCATGGCACCATAATGCAGGCCGATACGCGTGTGTAATTGAAAAGGCTGTGTCTGGTTAAATTCATCGATAGCCGCTTTAATCGCTAACGCTGTTTTACAGGCTTTAATTCTAAGACGTTGATCATGTGTCGCACTTGCCCAGATGGCTAGCATCGCATCGCCCATAACATCTGAAACTATACCTTGGTGTTGTTTCACGACCGGAAACATAATCGCATAGTACTTGTTCATCAGCTGATTTAATTCTAAGGGGTTTAGATTTTCGCCTAACGCCGTATATTCGCCAGCATCGGTGGCCATACATACCCCTTGCAATAATTCACCGTAGCTATGTAATTCCTCAATTTTAGGCTGTTGGGTTAGGTTATGGATGACATCGCGAGGAATGTAATAACTAAACGCTTTTTGCATATGCCGATGCGCCTGACGATTCTTAACGTAATGCACTATGCTGGCTAAGGCGAGAGCTAAAGGAATTTGTATGGCAAGGGGAATAAATACCGGTATCCATAAAGATTTTTGATAAAACACCAATTCAGCAACTCCGACAAAGCTTAAGCCGAGGAGTAATAGACTCAACAAAATCACCGGATAACTTAAAAAACTTAGCACCGCAGCTAAAATGACTCCCCAAATAACGATCAGCGCGATTTGTTGCTGGGCATCCATAGGCATAATCCAAGAACGCTGTAACAAATTAGCTACCGCCGTGGCTGCAATTTCAATTGGGCTCACGCTATCTTGGTTGTTGGAGGAAAACGCTGTAAAAAAATCTTGGTTTTTCTCTGGTTGCAAGCGGTCTGAATAGCCAACCATCACAATACTGTTTTTAAATAATTCTGGTTGTAAATAATCAGCGACTAATACTTGGTAAAAGGGAATGGTAAAAATACTGCCTGCTCTACCATAATGATTTAGATAAAGATTTTCACCCCCTTGAAGGAGGTCAAGCCAAGATTCGAGCAAGCGTCGACTTGCAGGGCTTAACTCCGAGTGATGAGCGATTAAGTGGCTAAATGCTGCAAGAGTTTCTGGGCTGAGCAGGATAGCATTCGTGACCGTAGCGATAATTTGATCGCAACTTTGTAATTGATCGGCGTGCCCTGCGTGCTGCATAGCTGGAAATGACTCGGGTAGTGTATTTGCCACACTGGGATTCAGCAGCTGTAACAGATGTTTTATCTCTAAAAAATGCTGCTTAAACAAAAAATACTGAAATACAGTCACCGGAAACGTAGGAATATCGCCAGCGCTACGTTTAAAGGTCCAGAAAGTCTTAATTGTGGATGAAGTTTTCGCCAGCGGAAAAGGTGAAGAACTGAGGGCGGCGTCTTGAAAAATGGGGATAGGATTAATGACACGCTCATAACTAAATTCACTATTTGGCGGAAAGCCATTAAGCGTGTATTGCTTTAAGTAATTGCTAAGAATAATTTTTTTACTTGCGGCCATGGCCTCGGCAAGCACGGTATCGCCATTGTCATTGCGACTTTCGCTGAAATGAATATTAAATGCAATTAACGCTGGGCTTTGTTTATTGAGTTTTTCTATCAGTTGAGTGTAGTAATGGCGCGGCCAATTTTCAGGATTATCGCCTAAGCGTAATACTTCCGCAGAAACCTGATCAATACTTACGATAACCACATTGCGCGGTGCGCGGATGGAGCCTCTGAGATTAAACAACGCACTTAATCCCAATTCCTCTTCCAGATAGACGCCATAGCTGGTTTGAGAAAAGATTGCATTCATCCCCCCCAACAGCATTAGCGCTAAACAAAATACGCTTAAATTAATGCGTGTTTTTCTGGTCAAAAGGCGTACTCCAAAACAGCATGTGCAGATGAATTCTGATTTGCAAGATTCAGATATCTAAAAACTCGAATGGCTTATTTTACCTTGAATTTTGGCGTAAATTCTTACGACGACTGCTAGAAAACTAAAATATTTGCAGGTCTCAGTGCACGCTTTGAGCAGACATTTCGCGCTATTTTTTTTCGCACAAATCCGCTAAGGATTCATTGACTGTGAGTTTTAATACTACACGGACGCGCTTATCGAGTTGACACGGCAATAGATAGCCAATGGCACCCGGGGTGGTTTCCAGCATCCGTAACATCCCTTCAACAGAATTAACCACATACGGCGGCATAATGCCCTGAAAATATTGGGTGTTCCAATAGGCTTCCATCACTTCGGATGGTTCTTGATAGATTTTTTGTGCAAAAGCAGCCCGCAAGCGATCACTAGCACTTAAATTAATGGGATTCCAACGTTCCCCTACCTGATTAAGCTGGGTTTTGCGTCGATAAATATTTTCTAATTGTTTAATGCTCAATTTTTCAACGGCATACGATTGGCCCATGACAATTAAAATATCATCCGCAAAACATGCACTACTACAGAGCAGCAGAAGGCTAAGAATGATCCGATTACGTAACAGCAACATGCGTATCAATAAAATGTTGCAATAGAAAGATAAAAACCACTGGGGGCAATAATTTGGTTGCCAGAACCAAAGCGATATTCTGCTTTTAACACCATGGGTAAAAATGGTCGCCAAGCTAAGCCCGTCACGCCGATATGCGCAACAGTATCTTGCAGTAATGGACGGAAAATACTGCTATTGAAATATTCGTAGCGCGCCACAGCAGAAACTTGTGCCACCAACGGAGCGACGCCTTGAATAAACAGACTTTTTTCATCCAATATATGTTTAGGATCGTCACGCAAATGATAATGCGATTCAAATAACACTTCATAGCCGTTATGCTGCCAGAGTGCATCGATACCAATCAAATGATGCCAGGGTAAAGGAGCATCATCAGGGGAGTTTAGGTCGGCTAACGCCATATCCGAAAGTTTTTGATAGGCTAAGTAGGAACTTCCAATTTGTAAATGTTCTGTTAATTCATAATTCACGCGGGCACCCGCGGCACGATCAAATACAATATTATTCCGCGATTTAATTTCTAAATCGGTTGAGTCGTCCAAATACAGCGTAATATCCAAATTATGTTCGTTCACCAAATGACTGTGCGTCAACAATACTCCATTGGCACGGGGTGCATAAGAACGGTCATCGGTGAGTACCGGACGATTGGTGGTCCACACTAAAGGTGCGGAATGGATGACATTCCAGCGACCTACAGGGGTCAGATATTTTCCAAAGCGTAGCGTTGAGGACTCCGATAACAACACATCCACAAACAAGCGCTCGACACTCAGGGTTTCGTTAAAACGTGACACACCCTCGTTACTTAACCAGTTATGTTGTTCGACTTCTGCAAAAAAACGCAGACGATCAAAAGGCGACCAGGTAATGAATACGCTTAAATCGTTGACTGAAAATTTGTCGGGGGAAAGCTCTTCGCGAACATAAGATGCTTTAAAATAGCCCCCAATATTCAAATTTAACGCGGGTAGATTTAAACCTCGACCCCAATGATAATCTAGCCAAGCCTGTTCTGAATTGTGTTCGGCTCGTGCACTCATGGCGTAAGCGCAGCACAATGTCAACACAAGTGCTAATTTAAGCAATTTTAGCATTGCCTGGATTTTTGAAAAATGAGAAAAAAATGACCATTCGCTACACCCTGTTAGTGTCGTATGTACTTCTTAGTTTAACATCCGTTTTGTTAATCACTTTAATGATTTTTGCCCATTTGCGCGAGTCCTTACACAGTGAAATTGAAACGCAGTTGCAAGCACAAGCGAGTACCTTGATGCAGCATATTGATACGACACTGTTTGAACGGATGGAAAACATTACCACCTGGAGTCATTTGGATATGATGCAAGAGCTCCGGACTCGCGATGTCGACAAGCGCTTATCGCAATTTTTGAATGAATTGCATATTGGCTACGACGGCGTTTACCAACAACTCTTTGCGGTGGATCAACACCATAAAGTCATTGCCAGTTCGGCACAGGAACTGGTCGGCCACACCTTGGTTTCAGTTCCGCCGTGGTTAACCCTGAATCTAAATAATAAAACCCTAGCCTTGCATCCCTTGGATATCATCCATAAACAATTATTCTTTTCGATCGCTATTCCAGATAACTTCCAAGTTGGCGCGCTAGGGACCCTCTATACGGGATTTGATTGGAATGAAATCTATAATTTACTCAGTGCTACGCAAGTAGACGAAAGTCAAAGTGCTGAAAGCTATGCCTTACTGGTAGATGCGGAGCATCACGTGATCGCCACCTCAGCAGCTTTAGCCAACCGTATCCCAGCATTTCACGCCTTACCCAGTGAATGGCCTTTGGATGCTGAACGCGGTGCTTTTAGTACCCATGCCGACTTTCTGGATAATCAAGCCGTCACCGTGGGCTATGCGCATTCAAAGGGATATCGAAAATTTGCTGGCTTTGGCTGGTGTGTATTGATTATTGAAACGAATGAGCATGCCTTTGCCTCGGTATGGCAACTATGGCGTACCTTGCTGGTATTTTTGGGATTAACGTTGCTTCTGGGCATTGCCGTCTCGCTGTGGATCTCAGCGCTGATTGCCAATCCGATTGTACGCCTAACGCAATTTACGCGCGATTTTATGCAAGGCAAACAACAGCTTCCACCGAAGTTAAAGGCTAACGGCGAGGTCGCAGAACTCAACGCTCAATTTGGACGCATGATTGCTAATTTAGAACAATCCAAACGCGATATCGTGCGCGTTGCTAAGCTGGCAGTGATCGGGGAAATGGCAGCCAGCATGGCGCATGAGGTACGGACCCCGCTGGGGATTTTACGTTCATCTGCGCAAATGTTACAGCGCGAGCAGCAGTTAAGTCCTGTGGGACAAGAGATGATTGAATTTATTCTGAGTGAATCCCAACGTCTAAATGAACTGGTGACGACCTTACTCGAGTGTGCACGTCCGAAAACGCCGCATTTCACGCCGCAAAATTTGCAATCCATTCTAGAGCATACGCTGAATTTGATACAATCACAGGCTGATCAAAAACACATCAGCTTAGCGAGCAATTTTGCCGTGTTAGCGCACAGCATTAGTGGTGACCGGGATCAATTAACCCAAGTGTTTTTGAATTTGATTATTAATGCTATTCAACATACACCACAACATGGACAAATTAGCGTAACAACAGCCATACAAGCAGGGAATGTGCATGTGCAAGTAAAAGATAATGGTCCTGGAATTAAAGACGAACATAAACTGACGGTCTTTGATCCATTTTTTACCCGCCGACAAGATGGCGTTGGCTTAGGACTGACCGTCGTCCAGCAGATCGTGATTGCACATGGCGGCCAAATATACATTACAGACGCTCCTGGCGGCGGTGCATGTTTCCACGTCGAGTTGCCTTGTACTTCGGACGCACTGGCTTAATTCAGTAGTAAATTAATTTCTTAAAAAAATGATATGACCACACACAGTATCTTAGTAGTAGATGACGAAGCCAAAATGCGCCGCTTATTGGAAATCATGCTGACCCAAATGGGGCATGACGTGCATCAAGCAGAAGATGGACAAGCTGCGCTAGATTTTTTAAATAATCGCAGTGTTGACTTAGTGATTACCGATTTACGTATGCCAAATTTAGACGGCATTGGGCTATTACGCGAACTCCGCGAACAGCGCAATGAAGTCGCCGTGATTGTGGTGACCGCCTACGGTACGGTAGAAAGTGCCGTGGAGGCGATGAAATACGGTGCGAGTGATTATATTATTCGTCCGTTTGAACTCGATGCGGTGGAAGCCGCCGTGACCCGTGCACTTAAACTCAGCAAAATTCAACGCGAAAACCGCTATTTACGCCAAAGTGTCGAGGCGGGGTGGGGCGAATTTGTTGGCAGTAGCCCTAAAATGCAAGACATCTATACCTTGATCCAACAAGTAGCGCCGACCAAAACGAGCGTACTGATTCAAGGAGAAACCGGGACCGGAAAAGAATTAGTGGCGCGTGCTATTCATCGGGCCTCACCGCGTGCGGATTCTTTATTTGTCTCGATCAACTGTGCGGCCATTCCTGCAGAGATTTTGGAAAGTGAGTTATTTGGCTATAGCAAAGGCGCTTTTACTGGCGCGGTGAAAGAGCGGGTGGGCAAATTTGAGCTGGCCGAGGGCGGTACCTTGTTTTTAGACGAAATTACTGAAATGGATTTTAATATTCAGGCCAAGTTACTCCGGGTTTTGCAAGAACGCACCCTGGAGCGCTTGGGCAGCAATCGCAGTATTGCCGTAGATATTCGGGTGATTGCCGCCTCGAATCGTAATCCCAGACAAGCGATTGCCGATCAAAAACTACGTGAGGATTTATTTTACCGTCTGAATGTGTTTAATATCGAACTGCCGCCGTTACGCGAGCGGCAACAGGATATTTTAACTTTAGCAAAACATTTTCTCCAACGCCATGCGGCAGATTTTGGGTTCCCGTATAATGGCGTCAGTCCGCAAGCGGAAGAATATCTCATGACCTACCCGTGGCCTGGAAACGTGCGTGAGCTAGAAAATATGATGGAACGGGCGATTGTACTCAGTGGCGGTAAACCCGTCACTTTGGATCATTTACCTGCGGAAATTATGTTTAATTATCCCGCAAATGACGGGCACGAATCGGAGGCTTCCCCGTTGCCGACGCATTCACCCACGGCGGCAGAATCATTTAATTTGAATGAAAATGTCGAAAAACTCGAAAAACAGATTATTACCAAAGCCTTAATTGAAACCAATCAAAATAAAGCAAAAGCTGCGCAATTAATGCAAATCAGTGAACGTTCCTTGTGGTACAAGCTTAAAAAGTATGAACTTTTGTAATTATTCCGACCCCGCCCTAACCCATTCCTTACCAGAGGAGTCAGATAGGTGAACTCACTAACTTTTTACAACTTCGTCTAAGGCTTCAGGGGTGATAACTCCACCTCGCGCAGACAGATTCAGCAGAGTTATCTATACTGGCTGCTGAACTTTTAGGGTTCTGTAGGTTCAGATAGGTTGGTACAGGCATTCAGGACTCTAGTTGCGTGCATAGAGCTCAGTGCAGCTTAATTTTTATTTACGCTAGCTACACAATTATTTATTTTATAAGTTACTCATTTTTTTATTATTAATATTCATGTCAAAACCTTTTGTTACCCGACTAACGAGTGCGCGTATTCCTACAATTCATGGGAATTTTCAGCTGTGTTATTACTCTAATTCACAAGATCAAAAAGAGCATTTAGCCCTGTATATGGGTAATTTAGCTAATGAAACCGATGTTTTAGTGCGCTTACATTCAGAATGTTTTACTGGCGATGTTTTGGGGTCTAGACGCTGTGATTGTGGCGAGCAATTAGATCAGGCGCTACAGTTGATTGCGGAAAACGGTTCCGGGGTGCTCGTGTATTTACGTCAAGAAGGGCGGGGTATTGGCTTATTACAAAAATTACGTGCCTATAATTTGCAAGACGAGGGGCATGATACCGTGGATGCTAATTTACTGTTAGGGCATGGGGCTGACGAACGCAGTTATTCAATCGCCGCGAGGATCTTGGAAGATTTAGGGGTCAGTTCCGTGTTATTGATGACTAATAATCCTGCCAAAATGGCCGCCCTTGAAGCTGAAGGCATCAGAGTGGCCGCACGGATACCTTTGGAAGCGAGTATTAATCAAGATAATGCCAGTTATTTGCAAACTAAAGTACAACGCATGCAACATATATTGCCCCTGAATCCTACCCCAAAATCCTCTGTCAAACGCTAACGCATGAGCATTTACCAGGAAATTGAAGCGTGGTTACTGGCCCATAAATCAAATGATAAACTGCAATCCCGGCCCTTTGTGACCTTGAGTTATGCTCAAGGTTGGGATGGCAGTATTACTACCCGTGCTGGAGAATCCTTAGCATTGAGTGGCCAAGCAGCCATACGCTTAACCCATCAATTACGCAGCTTACACGACGGCATTTTAGTGGGGATCGGTACGGTGTTAACCGATGACCCACAATTGACTGTGCGTGAATGGCCGGGAAGTAATCCGCAACCTATCGTTTTGGATACGCAATTACGCATCCCTAAAACGGCGCGCTTATGCCAACGGCTTGATAAAACGTGCTGGGTTTTTACCAGTTTGCATGCCGATAGTGCTTTAGGTAGCCAAGTTGAAATTAACACGCTCGCCACCGATGCCGAGGGGCGGGTTAATTTGCAAGAGGCTTTAAATTTGCTGTGGTCCAAGGGAATTAGAATGCTGATGGTAGAGGGTGGCAGTACCGTGATTACTGCTTTTATCAAAGCGCAATTAGCCGATGCCTTAGTGTTGACCGTCGCCCCTACACTGGTGGGTGGCTACAAAGGTGTTGGTAATTTAGATTTGCAGTGTAAAAGTCAATTGCCCAAAATTCGTCCCCTGCATTCGAAAATGTTGGAAGACGATTTGATTATGTGGGGCGATTTGGAATATCAGAGTTAATAGCATGATGACTGCGGAACAACTGTGGTTCGTAAACCCCTATCAGCTTGAAGTACGCGCACAACAATTACCGCCCTTACTGGCGGGGCAAATGCGTGTGCATTCTGTGTGTTCTGGGATCAGTGCCGGTACCGAAATGCTGGTCTACCGGGGACAATTGCCGAGCGAACTAGCGGTGGATGCCACGCTAGAAGGTTTGCAAATGCAAGCGAATTACCCGTTGCCCTACGGCTATGCCTGTGTGGGTCGGGTAGAAGCCCTAGGTGAAGGGGTCGCTGCAAGTTGGATGGGTCAATTGGTGTTTGCATTTCAAACCCATGCCAGTGCATTTATCACCACGCCTGAACAAGTGATTAAGGTACCGGAGGACATTAACCCTGAAGCGGCGATTTTTTTAGCGAATATGGAAACCGCTGTCAACATGGTACTTGATGGGCAACCGAGCTTAGGCGAACAAGTGGTTGTCTTAGGACAAGGCATAGTGGGTTTATTGCTCACTAGCATTTTACGCCAATACCCCTTGGCGGGCTTGTATGCGTTGGATGGCTTATCCGAGCGCCGCGCTGCCTCCGTCAGCTTAGGGTCACATCAGGTGCTAGACCCCTTTTCTGAGCAACAGCTGGAGTCACTAAAACACGAATTGCAATTACCTTTAGATTTATCGGCTACGGTCGGTCGCGGGGCTGATTTGGTTTATGAAGTCACAGGCTCGCCGACGGCACTCAATTTAGCCATAACCTTATGCAGTTACTCGGGGCGGATTGTAATTGGCAGTTGGTATGGCAACAAACTTAGCTTACTTAATTTAGGTGGGGTTGCGCATCGCAATCGCATAAAATTGATTAGTAGTCAGGTAAGCACCATTGCGCCAGAATTATCAGGCCGTTGGGATAAGGAGCGGCGCTTTCAAACCGCCTGGGATATGATACGCCGCCTCAATCCTGAGAGTTTGATCACCCATAAACTGCCTCTGGCAGAAGCTGCTCAAATTTATCGGCTGATCGATCAAGCCCCCGAACAAGTATTACAAGCCGTATTTATTTATTAACCCTGCTCAGTGGATAACCATAGTTACCTGCTAAGCCCAAATTAGGACAACACTATGTATACCTTAGGCGTACGCCGAGATTTTATTGCGCAACATTATTTAATTGGCGGCGATTGGGGCGCTGAGAATCACCCGCATGCTCATCATTATGTGGCCGAAGTGCGTATTGAAGCCGAGCAGTTAGATCAGCATGGATATTTGGTGGATATTGTCGCGGTAGAAGCGGCTTTAGATGCCATAGTCCTGACTTATCGTGATCAAATGCTCAATGCGCAACCTGAGTTTGCAGGCCTCAATCCCAGTATTGAACACTTTAGTCGGATACTCTGCGAAAAACTGTTTACAGCAATTCAGCCACCGGGATCTGGGTGCTTAAGCGTTAAACTTTGGGAAAATGCGACCTGCTGGGCTGCGTATCGCTTGCCTTATTAACTGATGTTACGCATATCGCTTTTTTGTAGCATAGTAAAACTATGCTGATTCGCTATCGCGACGTTTTTCTAATCGGGTTCTCGCACCCGACGGCGAAATACTTTCTTTTGCTCCGCCTCGGCAACTGCTCCAGGCGTTGCTCTACCTCCTGCATCCATGCAGTCGAAAAGAAAGTATTCAAAGAAAAGGC
>SXIZ01000276.1 GCA_005779525.1 Methylococcaceae bacterium | reverse complement strand
GCTTTACCTTTGATTTGCCCGCTCAGAAAGGTGATCTGTAACTCAAAGTTTTTAAACCAATGTTGGAAATTGCGTAAATGCTGTTCAGCGAGGAGTTCGGTCGGTGCCATGACTGCAACTTGGTATTGAGAGCATAAAGCCAACAGCGTTGCAATGGCAGAAACCACCGTTTTGCCTGAACCGACATCACCTTGAATTAAACGCAGCATCGGTGTACTCCGCGCACAATCCTCAGTGACTTCAGCAATCACGCGCTGTTGTGCTTGGGTGAGCTGAAAGGGTAAATCCAGAAGGAATTGTTGTAGTACCTGCGCATCCGCCTGCAATACAGGTGCGGCTGCGGATTGGGTGTGAATTTTAGTGTGGCGTAAACTTAAATGATGGCTTAGGAGTTCTTCAAATGCTAGCCGTTTTAAGGCGGGGTGTTCATCAGAATTGGGTTGCTGTGTTGGGGTATGCAAGGCTGTGAGCGACTGTGCTAAATCAGGAAAACCCAAGCGTGCTAATAAGGGGGAGGGCAAATAGTCGGGTAAAGCGCTTGGATTTTGCTGTACATACATTAATGCTTGTTGCACCGCTTTGCGGATTTTGGATTGCGGCAGACCTTCTGTGATCGGATACACCGGGGTGAGTGTGCTTTCAGTTTTGCAAAGCTCGGGATGGCTTAGGATTTGATATTCGGGATGAGCGATTTCTAGTCCAGTAAACCCATAGCGCACCTCCCCAAAACAACTGATATAAGTGCCAATACGCAATTGTTGTTGCTGACGAGGGGTGAAATGGAAAAAACGCAATTGGATAAAACCACTGCTATCGCTAATGCGACAGACTAACGTAGGACGTCGTCCGGTCGTGATTTCAGTAAATTCTACCTGACCACAAATTAAAACATTCATCTCATGGTGCAAGCTGCTAATCGGGTAAATGCGCGTGCGATCTTCATAACGCGTGGGAATATGCAGCAATAAATCTTGAATCTTATAAATTCCGAGTCGATTCAGTTTTAGTGCCATTTGTGGGCCAATCCCGGTAAGCTGCTCGACCGAAAGAGATAAGAGATTGGCGTGACTATTAGGCATGATTAGGTAACTGGGGCTGAATAAAATACTCGTTGAATGCTGAGCACGCCGGAAAAATGAACAGCATTCTACCAGTTTCTCTGGGTGCAAACAGCTCGGCGTAGTTAAATTCCGATGCGCTTCTATGAATTAACCAGTCTTAGTTAATGGGCGGGTAATAATATTGCCAATAAAAAACTATGTTAAATAACCTAATTAGGTAATGTTATTTAGCCTATTTATCGCGGTAATTTGACTTAAATTAGTTTAATTTATATATATTTCAACTGTGTGGCTTTTGGCACTGCTTGTGCATTAACTGAATAACTATTCTAATCGCAAGCAGGAGGTCACTATGGACACACTCGCTCCCCAAAGCAAAGTCATACACGTAAAAAGCGATACCGGGTATTTACTCATTGGAGCAGGTTTAGCGGTGGCCTCAATGATTTTATTGCCAGCGATTGCTATGCGTATTGGCTTAGGTCCTAGTCTCACAGGGGCTTTGCGCATTGCCTTGATGAAAGCCTCGAGTCAAGCCATGGCTAATAGCTGTCGCACTCCGCATCATCTGCTTGAAAAAAAATAAAAGTACATCACCCCTATATTTTCGCGTGATCCTTTTTTCCCGCTTACAGGTAAATTTAAGAGGGGCTGCAATTGAATTGAACAAATTTTATTGGATCAAGTCTAATGCAGAAAGTCGGTCATTTGGTTTTTATTGTCTGACTGGGTATAGTTAGGTTTTTTTGATAAGATAGATCTTTACATGCGAGATGTTAATAACAATGACTGAAAATAAATTATGTGATCTTTGTGGTTTGGATATAGAAGTCACTGGATTTCACCTGAATACTACAGAGGGTGCTAAGCAATTTTGTTGTGAAGGCTGCAAAGGGATCTATACTTTATTAAATGACGATCAGATTTTGGCTGATTCTGAACCTGTTAACAAAGACGATTAGTGGGGGGAGATGTTATGCAACATAAGCATGCGATGAAATCAAAACAAAGTGTATCAATAGGTAAGCAGATCGTAAAAGGCACTGTTGCCTCAGCAGTTTTAGAAACCAGTGGAAAATTTATGAGCAAAATAGTGAAAAATCCCGTAATCGTATTTGGACTTGGTGTTGCAGCAGGATATTTGGTTTATAAATATCGCAAAGAAATTATTGCCAGCACGAATAAAGCGGTAGATGCTAGTAAAGATTTTATTTTGCAACAAAAAGAGAATCTTGAAGATATCGTCGCCGAAGCGAAAGAGGAATAAACCCAATCGGCTCATTAAAGGGAATAGCAAACCGACTGATTGAAATTATCAATAACTTACCCAGTGGTTGCTAGCGTAAAAAGTCAAAATTATGGTTGTTATTCCCCCTAGGCTATCGCGTTTAATTATCGGTTTTATTCAGTTTTAACCCGTCTTATGGCAATTCAGAAAGCTTTTATTTTGCGTTACCGGGGATTTGGATATGTGCGTTTCCAAATCCCCGCTGCAGTGTGTGAACCCGAAATTGTCAGTTTTTTGGAAACTGGATTATTGGGTAAAACTGGCGTGCAATCCGTTGCTTTCTTTGTAAAGCAAGAAAAATTATCGATTCGCTTTGACGAAGCTGCATGTGATTTCTTGCAATTGGCGAAGTATTTGTTTCAGTTAGTCAGTGATGCTGAACAGCAAAAATTATTCACAACGAAAGCGTTAGCTGTTCCGGCTGTCCTTAGCTTGCGTGAGCGATTGGGGGCAAAGTTAAAAAAATCGCGCGCCAATCAATGGGTGCAGGCCAAATATAGTGATGCTAAAGAGACCGTTCAGGCGGCTAAAATTGTCACCAAATTGGGGATGAAGCGGCCTAAGGCATTTATACGTGACCCTGAACAAGCCATCATTAATTTTTTAAATGATATTTTGGTACTGTATTTAATCAAAATTCATTGGAAGCGTATTACCCAAATTTGGATTCCCAGTCCGTTTAAGTATCGCTATGAATGGCTTGCGGTGTTCTATTTGTTTTTCTTGTTAATGCGTTCTAGAAGACCAAAATCTTAATTCAAATGCTTGGTATCCTTGCTCTGTAGACTTGCTGATGCAAATTTTCTGCAGCGCGACCGACGTTTTCTTTATTGCTTAAGCAACTAACGCACTATTTCAGAGTCTTAAATACATCTGTGATCTGTATATAGACATTTTTGTACAGCCATACTCGGTATTTAAGAGTATTCTTATTTTCTTGCGCAACTCATTGTTATGACTACTGAAACTGAACCGTATAAAAATTTTAAGTTGATGCATGCGATAACCTCGCGTATTCGTATTATTGCTCCTGTGCTTAAAAAAGATGAGGAACGGACGTATATTTTGGAGATTTTACTCAAAAAACGTCCCGAAATTTTACAAGTGCGTTCTCGACCTCA
Organism: Methylococcaceae bacterium; assembly: GCA_005779525.1. Taxonomy (GTDB): domain Bacteria; phylum Pseudomonadota; class Gammaproteobacteria; order Methylococcales; family Methylomonadaceae; genus SXIZ01. The sequence goes on along the minus strand of SXIZ01000276.1, from coordinate 11,930 downwards.
GATAGGTTCGGTGGTTATTCAGTTCGACTCTGCCAAGTTACCTCAAAAAAATTTACTCATCTTATTGGATGCCGTGTTAGGCAATATCGCCAAAAAGCCCTCAAGTCATTTAAAACCGCCAGTCAAAGACGATTTTCAAGCGGGTCCGCTTGAATCCGTGGATCTAGCCGTAGGTGGCATGACCTGTGCGTCGTGTGCCTTATTAATCGAGATGGTTTTTAAACGTGACCCAAAAGTGATGCAGGTCAGTGTCAATTTTGGTACAGAGACCATTTCGGTGCAAGGACACTTAAATAAAACTGAAGTGTGTAGCAAAATCGAGAGCTTAGGGTATCACCCAGCCTCTATGGATACCTTGTCACAACGACGGGCACTTATCGAAAAGGAGCGTGAACGAATTGACTTGGCCCGGAGTCGATTCTTGTGGGCTGGGGCATTAAGTTTGCCAGTGGTCGCCGTAGGTATGTTTATGCCTGCCGCCCGCTGGTTGCATGCGATGCAATTTGTTTTAACCACCCCGGTGGTCTTTTGGTCGGGTAAGCAGTTTTTTGTAAAAGCGTGGCGTTTAGCAAAACAACGTGCTGCGAATATGGACTCGTTGATTGCGTTAGGCGTCGGGGCGGCCTATGGTTACAGCTTGCCTGCATTTATACGGCGGCGTGGACATTTATATTTCGAGGCCGCTGCAGCGATTATCACTCTTGTTTTATTAGGTCGTTATCTAGAGGAACGGGCGAAGGGTCAAGCGGGGGAGGCGATTAGAAAATTGGTGGATTTACAACCGCAGACGGCTAATGTGTTACGTGATGGGGTTGAGATTATTGTTGAGGTTGATGCGGTTGAGGTAGATGATATTTTAGTCGTGCGTCCTGGGGAGAAAATTCCGACCGATGGCGTCGTGATTTCCGGGGTCTCAACGGTGGATGAATCTATGGTCACTGGAGAAAGTCTCCCGGTGATTAAAGAAATTAATCATCGAGTGATAGGTGGCTGTGTTAATGGCAATGGCGTATTAAAAGTTCGAGCTACCGCAGTAGGGATGGATACGGTCCTCGCGGGGATTGTGCATATGGTCGATCAAGCGCAAGCCACCAAACTACCGATTCAAAAACAAGTGGATAAAATCTCGGCGGTATTTGTACCCTCGGTCATGGGGATTGCGGCTTTAACGATGGGCGGCTGGATGTTGGCAGGTGCACCGTTTGCCTTTGCCTTTGGGAATGCGATTACGGTGCTACTTATTGCCTGTCCGTGTGCATTGGGTCTGGCGACCCCGGCAGCCATCATGGTGGGCACCGGACAAGCGGCTAGCCGCGGCGTATATATCCGCAATGGCGAGAGTTTAGAAATTGCGGCCAAGCTCAATGTGATAGTTTTCGATAAAACGGGAACCATTACTGAAGGTAAATCCAAAGTCAGCGATATGGTGAAATTTTCGCGACTGGCAGACTATACCATTCTCTGTTTGGCAGCTTCCGCCGAGCAGCACTCAGAACACTTTTTGGGTAAAGCCATTGTTGAGCATGTTAAGGACCTACAGATTGAGTTACATGAGTGTCATTACTTTATGAGTACGACAGGTCTTGGCATTACCGCAGAAGTCGATAAAAAACAAATTCTTATCGGAAATTTGGCCTGGATGCAGCAAAATAATGTGGCGATCGGGGACGCGGAAACGGTTGCTGCCAGTTTTGCGGCAGAAGGTAAAACCTCAGTTTATATGGCGGTGAATGAAAAAATGGCCGCTATTTTTGCCATAGCCGACAAACCGCGTGCAGATGCGGCCCAAGCCATTCAACATCTTTACCGTTTAGGGATACAAACCCTCATGGTTACAGGCGATAATGAAATCACCGCTAACTTTATCGCTGAGCAGGTCGGTATAAAAACTGTGATTGCGAATGCTAAACCCGAACAAAAATTGGCGGTGATCAAGCAATATCAAGACGAAGGCATGATAGTCGGGATGATAGGTGACGGTATTAATGATGCCCCTGCGCTGGCGGCGGCAGATGTCGGCTTTGCAATCGGCAGTGGTACCGACATTGCCATCGAGTCTGCAGATTTAACCTTGGTGCAAGGCGATATCACTAAAGTCACCGAAACGATTCAATTAAGCACCGATACTATACGGGTGATTAAGCAAAATCTATTCTGGGCATTTGGCTACAATACCATCGCAATTCCGGTGGCGGCGCTAGGTAAACTCAATCCTATGATTGCATCGGCGGCCATGGCTTTAAGTTCGGTGTCGGTGATTGTCAATTCTCTGCGCTTGAATAACACCAAGGGAGAATAAGATGGAACAGTCAACAATGGACCACGCAATGATGGGGCATGGAGGTATGGATCATGGCAGTATGCATGGCATGGCGGAGATCGTCGGTGCAGCAGGAGGCTATGACTACACTTTAGCTTTTATTGCGGGCTTTCTGGGCAGTGGACATTGCTTAGGGATGTGTGGTGCTTTGGTGTCTGGTTATTTCATGAATTCCAGTGTTAATCGGCGCTATTTACCGTATTTTGCTTATCAGTTTACCCGTATTTTAGTCTACACCTGTGTCGGGTTGGCGGCGGCTGCTTTAGGCGTGGTCTTGGTCTCAAGTGGCTTGTTTGGCAAAATTCAAAGTTTGTTGCAAATGTTTATTGGGTGCGTGGTGATTATCTTAGCCCTGGGTATTTTAGGCTGGATACCTTGGCAAGGATCGGTGCGTTTATTGCCCATGGATATGCTACGCAAAGCCTATGTGACATCGCGCACCAAAGGTCCAGTGGTAGGTGCGATTATCGCCGGATTTTTAAATGGCTTAATGCCTTGCCCGTTAACCTTTGCTATGGCCGTCAAGGCCACAACGGCGCCCAGTATCTATGAAGGTGGTTTGCTGATGGCTGCTTTTGGGGCCGGAACCTTACCGATGATGCTGTTTGTCAGTATGGCGTTTGGTAAAATGAGTGCGCATTTTCGCGGCTTGATGCTGAAAGCGGCGGCGTTGATCATGATTTTTATGGGCAGCAATACCTTTTATCGGGGCTTAAGTTTTTACACTGAAGATGATTTCAAACATCATAACTTTTGGCATATGCTTAAAGAACAAATTGATACCTGGATTGTGTTATTAAACGAAACCGTGGTTTATCTCAGCGGCCTGGTTGCTAATATTCAAAATATGTAGGCTCCCCCATGATGCAACGTGCCGATTTGCTTGCACTGACCCGTGCTGCGCAACGCTTGGAAAGCAGTAATCTGGCTACCCATTTAAGTCATCTGGTGGGTATGCCCATCGAAAAAGCCATGGCCGCCTTGCCAGGTCATTGGTCGACTATTGTGGCACGCATCACCAAAAGCGCATTAACTAAAGCCTTGGATGGGGCGTTATGGACCCTGCCGCGGAAAAAGCGCAAACCTGCCAATCGTACCCATAAATTTTTGGTGGGCGTCAGTGGCGCCTTGGGCGGCACTTTTGGCATTATGGCGCTCGCCGTCGAATTGCCCATTTCGGCGACCATCATGTTGCGCTCGATTGCGGAAATTGCACGTGCCGAAGGTGAGGATGTGACTACAATTGAAACCAAGTTAGAATGCCTGACTGTGTTTGCGCTCAGCGGTGGCTCGGCAGAAGGCGAAAGTGCCGATACCAGCTATTACGCCGCACGTTCATTTTTAGCGAAAGCCGTCAGTGATACCAGTAATCATGTGTTAGTGCATGGCTTTTCGCAAGAAGGCGCTCCGGTCTTGGTACGCTTAATCAATCTAGTGGCTACCCGTTTTAGTTTGCCAGTGTCTGAAAAAGTGGTCGTACAATCCATGCCAGCGCTGGGCGCAGTGGGAGGTGCAACCGTCAATTTGCTGTTTATGAATCACTTTCAACAAATGGCGCAAGCGCATTTTACCGTGCGTCGATTAGAACGTGTGTACGGTAAAGCACTGATTGCCGAACGTTATGCCGCCATTGTTAAAGCCAATGCCAACACTAAAAGTAAAGTCTGGAACGCCTTGTATTGGAGTCAAGATAACTTACCCGCTTCGGGACCTTTGAGCATGGACAGCGCTACCCCAACCCCTAAACAATTGAAAAAACAACAATGATTGACGCTGACCGAGTCATTGAACTCGAAATTAAATCTGCCTATCAAGAAGATCTATTACAAGAACTCAATACCGTCGTTGCCAAGCAGCAAGTGCAAATTGAACGTCTGGAAGCGACTTGCCAGTTACTGCACGAGCGCATTAAAAGTCTCCAAAATATGGGCTTTACGGTCGCCGCAGAGCCAGAGATTCCGCCACACTACTAATATTTTTTGCTTCAGTTGTTAAGGGCTGAAGTCTTTAGCCTAGGCAAAGCCCTGTTCAAGCGCGGAAATCGTAGCCTCGAATTCCTGGTTTGCATTTTGTGCCCTTCTGGCTAATTCCTGGGATATTGAACAAATTGCACGGGTATAATTAGTCGAATTACCTTTTCGCTAGTTCTGTCATACACCTGTCATTTGCATCATTGAAAATAATAGCTGAACTTAACTTGAAATTACGAGGTAATCGGCTATGGCTTCAACAATGTCTTCGGTGACGGAAGCGTCATCTTCGCGTCCAGCAATGGATCACAAACCTAGTGTTGTCACTGCGTTGGTTTTTATCGGATTGCTGCTAGGTGGTCTCCTCTACAGTGGTTTAAGTTTAGTCAGTGACGTGGGTGAAACGGGTGTGATAACCACGACTTGGCTGCCGTTTATTTTGTTGGGCGTAGCGTTAATCATCGCGCTAGGATTTGAATTTGTAAATGGTTTTCATGATACGGCTAATGCGGTGGCGACAGTGATTTATACCCACTCTTTAACTCCAAATATAGCAGTCGTCTGGTCGGGGTTTTTCAACTTTTTGGGCGTGTTATTTTCCAGCGGTGCAGTGGCATTTGGCATCATTTCTTTGCTTCCCGTAGAACTTATTTTGCAAGTCGGTTCTGGGGCAGGCTTTGCAATGGTGTTTGCGTTACTGATTGCTGCAATTCTCTGGAATTTGGGTACCTGGTTGTTAGGTTTACCTGCCTCCTCGTCGCATACGCTTATCGGCTCAATCATTGGTGTCGGCGTTGCCAATGCTTTAATGCATGGGCGTGATGGTACGAGTGGGGTGGATTGGGCGCAAGCGACTAAAGTTGGATATTCCTTATTACTGTCTCCTATGATTGGCTTTTGTGTCGCAGCATTACTGCTTTTGACCTTAAAAACGCTAGTCAAAAATAGAGAGTTATTTGAAGAGCCCAAAGCGCATACACCACCGCCACTTTGGATTCGTAGTTTGTTAATTCTAACGTGCACTGGCGTGTCGTTTGCGCATGGCTCGAATGACGGCCAAAAAGGGATGGGCTTAATTATGCTGATTTTGGTAGGCACTGTCCCGATGGCCTATGCCTTGAACCGTGCTATGCCCGTGGACATGATGACGCAATTCGCTGCTGTTGCGCACGTTACTCAAGAATCCTTGAGCAAAAACACACCAGAAGCCTTACCAATTGATGCTCGCAAAGTGTTATCTGAATATGTGCGTACTAAAGCTCCAGCGCCTGAGTTGATCCCAGGGTTAGCAGCGCTCACGGGTGATATCGGCGCGCAAGTAAAACAATATGGCAGTTTGGCATATGTGCCTATTGAAGCAGTCTCTAATGTTAGAAATGATATGTATTTGGCGTCAGAAGCCATTCGTTTATTAGAAAAAGACAGCTCCTTCAAATTCGATGAAGAAACCAAAACTAATCTTAAAACGTTTAAGAAACAAATTGACAGTGCGACAAAATTTATTCCTTTATGGGTAAAAGTGGCTATCGCAATCTCGCTTGGGTTGGGCACGATGGTGGGTTGGAAGCGTATTGTCATCACCGTCGGTGAGAAAATTGGAAAGACTCATCTAACCTATGCCCAAGGCGCTTCAGCTGAATTGGTAGCAATGACGATGATTGGAGCAGCTGATATATTTGGCTTACCTGTTTCTACTATCCATGTTTTGTCTTCCGGGGTCGCTGGGACTATGGCTGCCAACAAGTCAGGTTTACAATGGACAACTATTCGTAATTTGTTAACGGCTTGGGTACTCACGTTGCCGATGGCGATGCTGCTGTCGGGAACGTTATACTGGTTGTTTACTCAATTTATATAGACCTGTAGCTCAGATAAAGCTCTTTACAATCCAGGAAATCACAGCATCGAGTTCATGGAGTTCACGCTGTTGCATCCAGACTACTCGCTAATTAAGATAAATGTAACGAATTGGCGAGTAAGTTTGGCTGTGATTGGTTTTTTCAGCCTCACCTGTCCCCGTAACCTAGCTCTTGGTCTAGCTTGCAAGAATTATATTTCTATTCGGCATTGCCTAAGGGCTTAGCGCAAAAGCTGTGATTTTAAAATGTAAGTTTGTTCCGCTATGCTTAAAACTGGTTCAACTGCCAGCAGATTACCCATGTTTCATAATCCGCGCTTTTTCCCGTTCCCAATCTTTATTTTTACTGCTGGCGCGTTTGTCATGCAATTGCTTACCTTTGGCTAGGCCAATTTCAATTTTGGCGCGCCCTTGTTTCCAATACATGGAGAGCGGCACAATGGTGTAGCCTTTGCGTTCTACTGCCCCAATCAGCTTATTAATTTCGTAAAAATGCAGTAATAGTTTTTTGGGTCGTACCGCTTCTGGTTTGATATGGGTGGAGGCTGAAAGCAGGGCAGACACGTGGGCGCCGATTAACCAGACTTCACCTTTTTTGATGACCACATAACTTTCTTTCAGCTGCACGCGTCCATCGCGCAAGCTTTTTACTTCCCAGCCTTCCAACACTAAGCCAGCTTCAAAACGGGTTTCAATAAAATATTCATGGGTCGCACTGCGATTGGAGGCAATCGTCGCGTTAGCCGTGGATTTTGCTTTGGTTTTTGAGGATTTAGTAGCCATATTAGTAGTTTTTTGATTTTTAGACTGACTCGAAGCGATTAATTTGGTATTTTACCCCATTAACAAGTATTTGGTGGTTTTGCAATGAGGGCGAACCATCCGGGCTTACTTGCTTAAGGTGTGTATACGTTAATCTGGAGCATGCAGGTTTAAGCGCGGCGTTTTGCCAAAACGGGCTTAAACATGCCGCAAATTGCTATTCCGGGGTGACGTCAGATTGAAAATTATAATTACTAGCTGCATTTCCATGAGGATGAGCGACATGACGGACAACACAAAGAAATCAATCCATGGTGAATGGTCATCACGGTTTGCCTTTATTTTAGCTGCGACAGGATCCGCTGTAGGGTTAGGAAATATTTGGAAGTTTCCGTATATTACAGGTGAAAACGGTGGCGGGGCTTTTGTGCTGGTGTATTTACTGTGTGTGGTGTTGATTGGCATCCCCATTATGATGGCGGAAAGTATGTTGGGGCGTCGTGCGCGTCAAAGTCCGATCAATGCGATGCAAACTTTAGCAGAAGAAGCAAAAGCGGACCCAAATTGGCATTATTTGGGCTGGCTGGGGGTCGTGGCTGGATTTTTAATTCTTTCGTATTACAGCGTCATTGCTGGATGGTCGATTGCGTATGTATTTAAAGCGTTTATTGGCAGTTTTTCGGGCGGAGACGCTAAAGATATGCAAGATTTATTTGCCGAGTTTACTGGTAGCCCGCTGAGCCTAACTTTTTGGCATACGATTTTTATGGTGACCACGATGTCTGTGGTCGCACGTGGGGTTCAGGGTGGCTTGGAAAAGTCAGTACGTTTTCTGATGCCGGGATTGTTTGTATTGCTGATGTTGTTGGTGGGTTATGCGATGACCACCGGGTCTTATCAGCGTGGCGTGGATTTTTTATTTGTGCCAGATTTCTCTAAAATCACCAGTAACGTGGTGTTGACTGCGATGGGGCATGCTTTCTTTACGCTCAGTTTAGGCATGGGCGCCATTATGGCGTATGGCTCATATCTACCTGCAGGTGATTCCATTGCGAAAACTTCTTTGTTAATCGCTGGCGCCGATACCGCGGTGGCGTTGCTTGCTGGAATCGCAATTTTTCCGTTGGTATTTTCTAATAATTTAGCCGTGGGTTCAGGCCCTGGTTTGATTTTTCAAACTTTACCGATTGCCTTTGGGAATATGCCGGGCGGCTGGATTGTGGGAATCTTGTTTTTTGTGATGCTAGTGTTCGCAGCCTTAACTTCGGCGATTTCGTTAATTGAGCCTGCGGTCGCGTGGTTGGTGGAAAATCATGGCTGTAATCGTAAACAAGCGTGTATTTGGTCGGGTACCTTGGTCTGGTTTTTAGGCTTAGGGACCGTGTTTTCGTTTAATAGTTGGGCGAATGTAAAGTTTTTTGATAAAACCATTTTTCAATTGCTTGATTATTTGACTGCTAATTTGATGTTGCCCATCGGTGGTTTTTGTATTGCTATCTTTGCTGGCTGGATTATGAGCCAAGCCAATAGCGAAAGTGAGTTGGAATTATCTAATCCTGTTTATTATCAAGTGTGGCAGATTTTGGTGCGCTATGTTTCTCCCGCAGCGGTGTTTTTGGTATTTTTACATGTGGTCGGAGTATTGTAATGATGTCGACCGTGCAAAAAAGTGCCTTAGTTAAATTTTCAGCACAACAAATGTTTCATTTAGTGGAAGATATTGAAGCTTACCCGCAATTTTTACCATGGTGCAGCGGTAGCCGAATTTTAAGCCGTAACGCGAATATCGTAGAAGCGGAGTTGCAAATAGCCAAAGGCGGCTTTAATAAATCATTTGCGACCCGCAATCAGAGCGATGCAGGTGGGAAAATTACTATTAGCCTATTGAATGGTCCGTTTTCGTATCTGGAAGGGGTGTGGAATTTCATGCCTTTACGTGAAGATGCCAGTAAAATTTCCTTGGATCTAGAATTTGAGATGTCAGGTAAATTAGCATCCTTGGCATTTGGTGTTGTGTTTAACCAAATTTGCAACACCATGGTCAGTTCATTTACCCAACGGGCAAAAGACTTATATGGTTGAAACACCCGAGCAGATTGAAGTGGAGGTGGTGTATGCCACCCCCGAGAAGCAAGTGCTCCTGACGCAAAAACTCAATCACGGAGCAACAGCACAGCAGGCGATTGTGCAAAGTGGGATTTTAGAACTGTTTCCTGAGATTAAGCTCGCAGAAACTAAAATCGGCATTTTCAGTCAAGTGTGTGACCTAGAGCGAGTACTGCAAGCCAAAGATCGGGTAGAGATTTATCGGCCATTGCTGCATGACCCTAAGGATGCGCGGCGCTTGCGCGCCGGGAAAAAGTAGGGTCACGGATAAATTTCAAGACTCGCAGCCCGAAGGCTACGACTGCATTAAGGCAGTTGGAAAGGTTTATCTAAATTAGGTTCTGGTTCGAGCGGTCGATCTTTATTAATGGTGACGCTATTTTTAGGTGGACTAAAATCGAACCAGCTGGTGATTTTTTCGTATAAAGTCTGTTCCAATTGCCGTGGTGGCACGTCAATAGTGGTTTCTTTAGAGGGTTTAAGGCCATTGCTACTATTGGGTTTAAAATCACCTTCAATATTAGTCAGATTATCTCCCGTGAAAAATAAAGCAACGCGTTTTTCAATTTTGCTTTCACCGTCGGAGCGCACCGAATAAATATAATCCCAACGTTGTTTGTGCAGAAAATCGGTCAGCATCGGGGAGCCCATAATATACAGTACTTGCCGTTTACTCATATTCGGACGGAGCTGGTCAATCATCTCCTGATCAATGATATTGCCTTGTTTAATATCTATCGTATAAACCCCAGGGAGGTTTTCGAGAATTAAGCTGCACGCGTTCAGCGTTAAACTAGCGGTAATGACAAGAGGGAGCAGAGATTTTTTCATTGAGACTGCTTTAAAAATTATACGTATTTGAATCATACAGGATTTAGCTTGTAGATGGCAACTACGACATGGATTGTCATGTTTAGACCGTTCCAGGCAGTGTAGTCGCGTAGCGAGAGCTTAAGGCTCTAAATTGTGAGATCAGCTGAGTTCACTTAGGAAAGGATGGGCGCATGGTTGGAGCTTTGTAAAATACCCAACTAAATTAATAGGAATAATTTTATTCTGCTGCGATTCTGTACTAAAAAAGGCTACAATACCCCTCAGAATATCACTTTGCCTTGTATAGCGGAGATCTTTTTTGGAAAGTCAAAATTTACGCAATGTCGGTCTAAAAGTCACTTTACCCAGAGTTAAGATTCTGGAAATTCTAGAAAAGCAGACTGATGAACGTCATTTAAGTGCTGAACAGGTGTATAAAATTCTGCTGAGCGAAAATGAAGACATCGGTTTAGCCACCGTCTATCGGGTACTGACGCAGTTTGAAGCAGCGGGCTTGGTTGCGCGCCATCATTTTGAAGGGGGCAACTCGGTATTTGAATTAGACCATGGCTCGCACCATGATCATATCGTGTGCATGAAATGCGGCAAAGTCGATGAATTTACCGATGAAATGATTGAATCGCGGCAAAATGAAATAGCCCAGCGTCTGGGTTATGAACTCAAAGATCACAATCTTTACCTCTACGGTTTTTGCGCCGACTGTAAAAAACCCTGATTTTCCCCCACACTATGTTTAAACCTCTGGTCTTGTTTATCGGTCTGCGCTATTTACGCGCCCAGCGCCGAACCCAATTTATTTCATTTATTTCACTGGCGTCCGTTCTTGGCATGGCCCTGGGAGTCACCGCGCTGATTACCGTGTTATCGGTGATGAATGGTTTTGAAGCTGAATTGCGAGCCAGTATGCTGGGAATTACGTCACATATCACTTTTACCGGGGAAGATGATCAATTGTCTGACTGGCAAACGCTGGATAGCCAAATCCAGCATTATCCTCATATTTTAGGTTCCGCACCTTATGTGACCGGGCAGGTGATGCTGAATGCCGACCGCCGCGTCAGCCCAACGCAACTGCGGGGCGTAGACCCTAGCTTAGAAGCCCGTGTTTCCGAAGTGACCGATAAAATGATTGCTGGGGATATCCATGTATTAGCCCCCGGAAAATTTAATATTGTCTTAGGCGTTGAGATCGCCAATTTTTTAGGCGTTATCGTCGGCGACAGAATTACCGTGATTAGCCCGCAAGTCAGTTCCAGTACTTCTGGGGTAACGCCGAAAATGCATAGTTTTACCGTCGCTGGCGTATTTAAAGCTGGCAATGAGTATGACCGTAAGTTGGCGTTGGTCAATATTGAGGATGGGGCGCAGTTATTCCATTTAGAACATGCGGTGTCGGGTATTCGGCTGAAATTAGATGATTTATTCAATGCACCCGCGTTGGCTGAACAAATGCGGCAAGAATTTAAAGCGCCGTATCATGTGAGCGATTGGACCGAGGAAAATGGCAGTCATTTTCATGCAGTGAAAATCGAAAAACGGGTGATGTCGATTATTCTTTTGCTGATTGTCGCCGTGGCCGCGTTTAATATTGTTGCTACCTTAGTGATGGTGGTCACGGATAAACGGGGTGATATTGCCATTTTAAAAACCCAAGGATTATCTGCGAATCAAGTTATGGGCGTTTTTGTGGTGTTAGGCTCGGTGATTGGTTTGATTGGGACGGCATTAGGCACTTTGGGTGGGGTGTTGTTGGCGCTGAATATCGAAACTATCGTGCCAGCGATTGAAGGCTTTTTGCATATGCAGATCTTGGCGGCGGATGTATTTTATAACAGCGCAATTCCTTCGCAATTAATCTGGTCCGATGTGGTGGCGATTGCGGGGATGTCTTTTTTATTATCCATCGTAGCCACGGTCTATCCTGCATGGCAAGCGTCGCAAATCAACCCTGCGGAAGTGTTACGCTATGAGTAAATCCATTATTTTGCAGTGTAACCGTTTAACCAAACGTTACCAGCAAGGCGAACTGGATGTAGAGGTGTTAAAAGGCATTACCTTAAGCATCGAAGCCGGGAAGCGG
>SXIZ01000275.1 GCA_005779525.1 Methylococcaceae bacterium | reverse complement strand
CCCTGGTAAAGGCAATAACGTCACTGGTTTTACTGATGGTTTAGATGATATTGGTCGTGAATTAGTCACTAAAAACCCTGCGGACCGTTATAAATTCAAAACCCCCAGCTTACGTCAAGTTGGTCTAACTGCTCCTTATGGACATGCGGGCGCCTACCCAACATTGGAAGAAATGATAGCGCACTATGTAAAACCAGATGCGGTGATTACGGGCGACCAAATGAGCCGCTTATCAATGCCTGATAGAGCAGATTTAGCCGCAACAGATTTCGTTGTTAATAACAGCGATATTCGTACTGCCGCGATCGTCGCAACTTTAGATGAAAAAGCAAAAGGTATTGTATTGACAAATGCAGAGATCAGCAAAATAGCAACCTTTTTACGCGAAGGTTTAACTGATTTTAGTTGCGTTGATTTACGTCGTGATGTACCTAAAAAGGTACCTAGCGGTTTACCCGTTTACGACTAAACACAGTTAAATTAATAACAAGACAGGGCGATCTGTAAGATTTTTTTTTACCAGATCGCTCATGTAAGTTTGATAACTATTCCATTTTTTCGGGCGGGATGCTTGGTAAATAAAACACCTTCGGGGAATAGCCTAGTGTCAAATCCTCCAATTTGACACACACCCATCCTGCTCTACTGTCTTAGAATGATAGCTAATTCATTTACTAAAATGCAAAAAATCATATTCTGATCATTAAAATTGCGCTTTCTCATTTTAGATTAAGAAATTTAACAATAATTTTTAATTACTTATGGGCATTCAGGGTCCCAGACTAGTCGAGCTATACTTGTTAAGTGAATGTTCTTATCTACAGGGCATTCTGGACAATGTTTTCGATTAGGGGCATTTTTGCATGCAAGGCATTGCATTATTAAGACACCAGCACGGTCTAGGTCTTGATTCAATTCTATTAATTCATTCATCAAACTAGAAATTTTTGATCGCAAATCTTCAATTTTAGGTAGCATCGCAGTCGAAGCTTCTTGTCCGGTCGGGTAGAGTTCGCGAGTAGTTGCAAGGCTTTGAACTGTATCTATGTCGATTCCAACTCTTATTAATTTTAATGCAACTCGAATCCGCTCAAGATCATTTTTTGCATAAAGCCTAGTTCCGCCCTCTGTACGATTAGGTGAAATAATGCCTAATGCTTCATATTGACGAATTACATTGGGTGTGGTGTTCAGTATTTCAGATAATTCTCCAATTTTTAAAACAAATCCTTGATTTTGCACAAGAGAATTTTTCATTTTCATAATTTAGGTGCCGATTATTTTCTAAGCTATTATTATGTTGTTAAGTACTTAAACATAAGTTTTCAAGTATACCGAAACAGGCTTAGCCGTTTGCCCTGAGCCTGTCGAAGGGGGACGGTTAAACCGATCATGGTTCGACAGGCTCACCACGAACGGCTTAACCTCTTTCCTTGCCTGGAAAAATCCCTGAAAACTTTAGGCTTGCTACTTATGTTGTTATGTTTTTATGAAAAAATGCCAAAATACTGAATAATCTCAGAAAGCTAAGTGTAAATAAAAAATAGAAATCTTAAGATAAATGATAATGTTTTTGAGCTAACTAAGCTAGTAATTCATTGGTTAACAAGAGAAAGAAGCTTGGTTAGGTTAATGTGCATAACACGATAAATCATATGTATTAATTCAATTATCAACTAGTAGACCGCACTAGTTACAACCTTATGGTTGGTTTTTGTTTTCGGATATAAACACTTATATTATTGTTGCAAGTCGCTTTACTAAATGCTAGCCCGCTGTAGTTGCTTCAAAATGGTTGTATGTTTGTAAAATCAGAAATCTAAACCTCTGGTCGTATTAACGACAATCAAGCAAACAAAAGTGGCATTGCTGACGCATTAAATTTCTTATTGAGCTAGCTAAGCAGGCGTAATTTAAGAGGCACTTGTATCTTACTACAAATAAATAATATTGTTCATCAAGTGCTTAGAATTATTAAAACCTAAGATAGCTGTAAAGTTGTCTGCGTTTTTGCGCTAACTCAGCTATTGGCATCAAAATTGATACTAGTAAGTTATTAGACAACACCCAGAAAGGGAAGCAAAGTGCATGACGACCTACGCTATCGGCAGTGTCCAAGGCTGTTATCCAACACTGTTAAAGTTACTGGATAAAATTGCCTTTGATCCTGACGTGGATCATCTATGGTTTGTAGGTAACTTAGTTAACGGCGGACCGGATACCCTAGCAGTTTTGCGCTGGGTTAAAAGTTTGGGGAATCGAGCGCGTATGGTGCTGGGACCTCAGGAATTGCATTTATTCAGGGTAGCCAATGGCTATATCCAAGCAGAAGCCAGTGATAGCTTTGCCGAATTGCTGCATGCGCCTGATTGCGAGGAGCTACTGAAGTGGTTGCGGCGTCGGCCTTTGATTCATCATGATGCCAAACTCAACTTTACCCTGGTCCATGCGGGCATTCCTGCGGCTTGGAGTTTTAGCCAAGCGTTAACTTTTGCCTACGAAGTCGAGTCAGTCATCGCCCAGAGTAATCCAAAGTTATTGCTAGAAAATCTTACGCCGGATCAATCACGTTGGCATGCCAAGCTGCGCGGCTGGAAACGTCTACGATTCATTACCAATGCGTGTACCTTAATGAAATATTGCACACCCGAAGGCAAGCTGGACTTTGTCACTCATGGTCCAGTAGCGGCCCAAAGCGAGTTAGTCCCTTGGTATCGGCTGCCGGAGCGCTTGACCGCACAGCTAAATATTATTTTTGCAGATGTTGCTGATTTTCAAGATGCCCCCTTTCCAGGGATTTATCCCTTATCCGCACAAACCCACTTGTCGGCCTTAAAGTTAACAGCAGAACCTGAATTGCTGACTGTTGAACGTGTAGGAGCAAAATTATTATGCGTGTGAGTAGCGTCCTTATGAATATCGAACAACACAACCAGGATTGTCTTGCGGAATTACAGCGGATTATTAGCCAAGGTAAGCTGGAGTTACAAGGCCAATATACACGCTTGCTGGCACAAGATTTGTCACTTCAGCAATGGGATGGCTGCTTTGAACGCAATAGCCTGCGGGTATTAGAGCAGTTTTATGTTCAAACATTGATCGATATTAAAAATTTAGGCTTCGATGCCAGTGAAAGTCCGGTAAATCGCGGTTTATCGGCATTGACCCAGCAGGTGCTAGCGGTTTTTGACGGCTTTGTGGATGAGTTTTTAGTGTTTGTGGTCAATAAGCATCGAACTTCGTGTGCGTTATCCAATTTTCCCGATGAGCATAAGCCGAATAATGCCTATGTTAACGACGTAAGACACGCCATAGCCGCGCTGTGGCAAGATTTTGCAATTCAAGTTAACGCCCATTTTTTGGGTATTTCTTAAGATTTTCTAAGCCTACTATGATGAAATTTTATTTTACTCCCGGTTCGTGCTCGACAGGCATTCATATTTTATTGGAAGAACTCGAGCTAGTGTTTGAAGCGCATTTAGTTAATCTATTGGGTGGTGCACAACACACGCCGGAATATTTAGCAATTAATCCCAAAGCAACGATTCCCACACTCGTGCGTAACGACAATAGCGCCTTAACAGAATTTCAAGCTATCGCCTACTGGCTGGCACGCAGTTATCCCAAAGCTAAATTATTGCCCGGTGACCCCGATGGCGATGCTAAGGTGCTCGAAGTGATGGATTATGTAGTTGGAACAATTCATGGTCAGGGCTTTACGCGCATTTTTACCACAGATAAATTCACCCCCAACGAGGCTGATTATGCTGTAGTTAAAGCTCAAGGGCGGGAAATTGTGCAACGTAGCTTTGCCATTATGGATGCCATGCTCGCAACAGACGCCTATGCGCTAGGTGCATTTAGTATTGCAGATGCAGCGTTATTTTATGTGGAGTTTTGGGCAGATAAAATTGGTTTAACACTACCTGATCACTGTTTAAAGCATTATCGTTTGATGCTGACTAGACCAGTCGTGCAGCGGGTATTATTGGAAGAAGGCTATCGGGTGGCTTAAACCCTTAAGGATAGTGATACAAGAACTGAGGAAGCACTGATGACCTTGATAGATAAAAGTAGTTTTGCCGCGATTGGACATGCCCGTATAGATGCCGATCATGAAGAATTTATAGCCCTAGTCAACCAACTGCATACGGCCAGTAATGCCGAATTTCCCGCTTTGTTTGAGCAATTACAGCAGCATACAACCGCGCATTTTGAACGCGAGAGCCAGTTGATGCAGCAATTTGCCTATCCTGGAGCAGGGGAACATAACAGCGAACATCAGCGGGTGCTGCATGAGTTTAAACAATTTAAAACCCAAGTCGATAAAGGTATGCTGGCGTTTGGGCGCGCGTTTGTGCGTGAGCGCTTGCCTCAATGGTTTGCTTTGCACGTAAGCATGATGGATACCGCGCTGGTGGTGTTTTTAAATGCTCAACCTAAAGCGTAGGCTGAGAGAGTAGTGATGACGGAGTGTAATGAACTTAGCGTCATTGAGGGGTTTTATTCTGCAACTGAGAGTGAAGTTCTTTACCAACGCTTACTGCAGGAACAAAACTGGCCTGCTAATCACTATGAGGTCGCAGGGCGGCAATTTATCTTACCCCGGTTACAAACGTGGCATGCCGACCCCGGCATTCGTTATAGTTACAGTAACAATCTCATGCAAACCCAGGATTGGACGCCGCTGTTAACCGAAATTAAAAACAAAGTTGAACTGCGCCTCAACTTTGTTTTTAATGCGGTGTTGGTTAATTTATATCGCAATGGTCGGGATTATGTGGGCTGGCATGCGGATGATGAATTAGAGCTAGGTCCCGAGCCGTTGATAGCGTCTTTAACTTTTGGTGCGGAGCGGGTATTTGAATTTAGGCGTAAAAAGTCCGCCACACATGGACAGCTTACATTAACGAACGGCAGTTTACTGATTATGCAACCTGATTTTCAGCATCATTGGTTGCATAGGTTGCCAGTCGATCATACGCAGACCGCCGGGCGAATTAATTTAACCTTCCGTAAGGTGTTTATTGAAGCCCTGGAGTAAGTGGGCTTTCGCCTTTTTTCCGTGCGGCATTAGCTATCAGGCTAAAATCGGGTAGACTAGCGTTAATTTATCCGCTTATTGCTCAGTACCCAGCAATGTTAATTCAGTCTACTTTCAAACCCGCTTGGTGGTTAAATAATCCGCATTTACAGACTATTTACCCCAGTTTATTCCGTAAATTACCGCATTTAACTGATACTTACCGCGAACGTTTATCGACGCCAGATCAAGATTTTATCGATTTAGATTGGTGTGGAAAAAATACGCAGCAGCCGATTGTGATTTTGTTACATGGTCTGACGGGCAGTTCGCGTTCTGGATATATTCAAGGATTGCAATATCAGTTAGCGCAGTTGGGCTGGCGCAGTGTCGCCATGAATCATCGTGGCTGTAGTGGGGTGTATAACGACAGCGCACGCTGTTACCATTCAGGTGACACCCGTGATTTAGATTTTGTGTATCAAACCTTGCGTGCCCGCGAGCCGAGGGTTCCGCTGGCGGCGGTGGGATTTTCCCTGGGTGGGAATATTTTGCTTAAGTGGTTGGGGGAGCGTCAGCAAACCTTAACGCTGTTTGCTGCGACAGCGGTTTCCGTGCCTTTGCTACTGAATTTATGTGCGAGTAAACTCGACAACGGTTTTTCTAAGGTTTATCGGCGGCAATTACTGCGTGAACTTAAGACTTATATTTACGCTAAAAAACGGCATTTATTGGACTTAAATAAAGCCCAGGAGGCGGAAAAATTAGCGCAACTCGGGGATTTAGAAGATGTGAATTCGTTTTGGCAATACGACGATAAAGTTATCGCCAAGCTATACAAATTTAAAGATGTGCATGATTATTATCAGCGTTCCAGTTCCCGGCAATTCCTGCAGCATATCGCTGTACCTACTTTGATTATTCAAGCCAAAGACGATCCTTTTATGACGCCTGACGTGTTACCCAAAGCTGAGGAATTAAGTGCAACAGTACAGTTAGAGGTGGCGAATGCAGGGGGACATGTGGGGTTTGTCGCGGGTTATAAACCCTGGCAACCCAAATACTGGTTGGAAGATCGTATCGTGGAATTTTTATCGCTGCATTTGCAGAAGGTTAGCTAGGATTAGCATTAAACGCTTGCAGAGCTAAAACATAAAATGTCGATGAAGTGCTTAACAGTACCGCTTGAATATTGAGCAGCGATTGGGAGCATCTGCATCAAACTCACTGCGACTACTGTTAAAGCATTTCACCGAGCATTCATCTATCTCCGTAATTTCAGACTAATTTGTTCAGGATTAGTTCAATTATTGTTTAACTTTTTTTAAATTTTTTTTTGCTTTACGCTGTTTGCCTAGAATAGCAGCTTAAGAATTTGAGGCTGCCTAAAAACCGTTGGGGTTATTTACTTGCCAGCGCCAAGTGTCGGCAACCATATCGGGTAAGGTTTTGACGGCACGCCAGTCTAAAGCTTGGGCTGCAAATTCAGGATTGGCATAGCAGGCGGCAACATCTCCCGGACGTCTGTCGACTATGCGGTAGTTTACTTTTTGTCCAGTGACGTGTTCAAAGGTATTGACCAAATCAAGTACGCTGTAACCTTGACCCGTGCCCAGATTAAATGCGGTACAAGCACCGTCAGCAAATTGCGCATGCTCTAGAGCTGCCAGTGCTTGCAGATGTCCTTGCGCTAAATCCACCACGTGGATGTAATCACGCACCCCGGTGCCATCGTGGGTCGGGTAGT
>SXIZ01000274.1 GCA_005779525.1 Methylococcaceae bacterium | reverse complement strand
TTAAATTCGTTAACGGTATTAAAGAAAATACAGTTCTTCAGCAGGAAGCCGCTTGATGTTCTGTACACCAGATTTGACTATAGCTCACCCAACCCCAAAGGATACTGATGCAAACCAGTTCGATCATGAAATCAAAATATTGGCGTATAGCTACTGAGGATTTAGTTTTACAAAAAAACTCAGTTAACCACAGCCTGCAACAAACCCTACCCGAAGAACTAGGAAAAGGTTATTCGAATATTTTTCAAATAGCTAATGATTTAAGCTTCATCGAGACCCACTTTTTGCCCACACGTGATCTAGCGATTTTAAGCCAGATAGACTCGCAGGATCCCAGAATGGTCATCACTCTCGATTTAGTGGGTCAATCGCGCTTTCGGGCACACCATGGGCAGGAAGTCGTTTTCACCGAAGGCTACACCTCAATTACCACGTTTAATTCAACACTTGGCGAACGCCATTATCATGCGGATCGTCCGGTCACCCAATTACGCTTTGTGCTCACACAATCGTGGTTGGAAAAGTATTTAGAGCGCTCCCATGATCGATGGTTTAGACACGGCACACTCCAGCAAATCAGTCACCGCCCCACCACTCAGTCAGGTTTTTTAGCTGCCCAACAACTCCTTAAGCATCCAGTTTCTGGAGAATTAAACCAGCTGCTGCTGCATGCGCAAGCCTTATCCATATTAGCGGCGGAACTGGAACCCTTATGTGCCGAGTATTCAGCCACAGCGCCAAACGCTAGTGCGAAAGATCACAAATTAGCCGAAGCCATAAGAGCCATTTTTGTGCAGGAATTTAAAAACCCGCCGTCACTCACTGAATTAGCCAAACGTTTGGGTACCAATCAATTTAAACTTAAGCAAGTTTGCCATCAATGCTTGAACACTACCCCCTATGGTCTTTTAGCCGAAATCCGAATGCATATCGCCTATCAGATGTTAGCCACCCGCCAGTATCATGTAGGGGTTGTTGCTGATTTTGTAGGCTTTGCGCATGCCAGTAACTTTAGCGCAGCTTTTGTTAAATTCTTCGGGGTATCGCCTAAATCGTTGATTAAAAAATCACGCCATCAGCCAAACATTGATTAACGCCAAAGACACACGCTGGCCTTTGCGTTTAAAGGATGGAAAAGAATGTTTTGTGTAATCCTCTAAATTAAGAGTGTTAACACGCATTTGCGGGAATCAAGGCGGGTAGAATAAATACAATTTGCCTACCAATAATCCACTTTGGATTGTTTTTCTTGTTCTTGTAATTCGATATTTTTTTTCCAATAGCGCCGTTCTTCCTGCGCAATATGCTGCGTCAGATTCATCGTGATCGGCTTGACGTATACCGCAAAATCCTCAGCCACAAAATGAATATTCCGCCCAGCATTGCCACCTAAATCGGAGGCTACGATTGGGATATTCTCTTTATTTAAAAAAGCCTTAATAAATTCTACGTTCACATCACCCACGGTCTGGGTTTTTCCACCACGGGTATTAATCAGCAGTACATTACCACCACCAAAACATTTGGCCTGCAAACGACTTTTTACCGCTCCGAGTTTCATCATGCTATTGATTAACAATTCCATAGCATACAAACCGTAACGCCCCTCTTCGGATTCCAGTTGCGGGCGTAGCGTTTGACTTTGGTAGGCTAAAAGAAAATGATTCATACCGATCACTCTGCTGACCGGATCGTATAAACAGGCAGCCACACAGGAACCTAAAAGGGTTGAGATAATTTCAGCTTTATTGGTGACATAATATTCACCTGGATCAATCACAACACGGGTAGTCCCACCTTGATCAATATTTTTCATCTTTTTCTATATATTGAGGGTTTAACCATATCTAATTGATCAGTCACTCGATGTAAGCTTTCAGAATGACTAATAAAAAAATGCCCGCCGGGTTTTAAGGCTTTTATTACCCTTTCAACCACCGCCTTTTTAGTTTCATTGTCAAAATAAATTAAAACATTACGCAAAAAAATCACATCATAATGCTGCAGCATGTCATAAGGTAAATTTTGCATTAAATTAATTTGGCTAAATTTAACCTGATCTTTTAATTTATCCACTACCCGCATCATACCCACTTGCGAGCGTACGCCACGCAAACAGTATTTAGTCAGATATTTTTGCTCTAAATACTCTAAGCGATCCATCAGGTAAACACCTTCACTCGCTATTTCTAAAACCCGGGTACTTAAGTCCGAGCCAAGGATCTCCCAAGGGCGACTCCCTAATTTTTCAGCTAAGACCATGGCGATAGAGTAGGCTTCTTCTCCGGTAGAACTGGCTGCACTCCAAACTCTAAATACCGAGCCTTTCCAAGTATTCAAAATTTGTTCTTCTAAGTATTCAAAATGCTTGGGTTCGCGAAAAAAGTAGGTTTCATTCGTAGTTAAGATATTAACCATGATCTGAAACTCTTCAGCATGCTGAGGATGGGTGATTAAATGATAATAGTCTTTGTAATTCGAAAGCTCGTTGTACTGAACCCGTTTGGCTAATCGACTAGCAACCATCACCTGCTTGCCAGGCGACAAGGAAATCCCAGCATGCTCATAGATGAGCCGCTGAAATAACTGAAATTCTTGCGCAGTAATTGCTTGTAAAATGATAACCCCCGCCGTCTGGTCCCTTAAAGTAAATTAATTTAAAAGCATTGCATGCGCCCTATGCCCACTCTAAACCAAGCGAGTCTTTAAGCAACATACGTTGAATCCAACTCAAAACACAAAGCAACGCATTCAATATGCTAGACAGTCAACAATTTAGACTTTCTACTCTTCAAAGCATAGTTCAAATATCAAATCTTTCCGGGTAAATTTCTGCAAACGTGAGCCGCATTAAACCGATAAAATGCGGCTTAATTTAGAATAGTTAATTAATTTCTTCCGGGAATAAATAGCACCCTGGATCTTCCGCCCAGACATCTTGATACACTTGTTGCGCCCGGACACGGGTATTGCCATTACAAATTTTTTGATAGTGGCAACTGGCACAGCGCCCTTTTAGGGGACGTGGACTTTGCTTTAAGCCCGCCATCACAGGTTCTGAAATATCGCTCCAAATCTCCGAAAAAGCGCGTTGTCTAACATTACCCAAATGATAATGCCACCAGAACGTATCAGGATGCACATTGCCTAAATTATCAATATTCGCCACATTCACTCCAGAGGAATTCCCGCCCCACTGTTCCAGCTTGGCTTGAATATGTTCGGCACGCTCTGGAAAATGCTCACGCACCCAATGTAAGAAAAACACTGCATCAGCATCGTTATTTCCGGTAACAATTTCACGTGCTATACCCGCCTGTTCCCACTGCAATGCTTTGGAGAATAATTGCTGCATCACCTCCCGCGTCATACTAAACACCGCATCATCTTTACGATTTTTATTACCGCGCCCGCCATAATTGAGATGCGATAGATAAAACTTATCTATCTCATGTTCTTTAATTAATTGCAGCATCGCGGGAAAATCCTGCACATTATCCTGCGTCAACGTAAAGCGCACCCCGGCTTTGATGCCGTGCTCACTACACAAGTGAATACCACGCATGGAAGCGTCAAACGACCCAAGTTTCTGGCGAAACTTGTCATGCGTTGCTCCAATACCATCCAAGCTAATCCCGACATATTGATAATTCATGGCCACAATGTCAGCAATATTCGCTTCAGTCACCAAGGTGCCATTACTGGATAAGGCCACGTAAAAGCCTAAATCCTTAGCCTGCCGGGAAATCTTAAAGATATCAGGATGCAACAACGGTTCCCCGCCCGACAAAATAATGACCGGGACTTTAAACTGCTGTAAATCCTCTAAGACGGTAAAAATTTCGGGCGTAGTTAATTCCCCTGGAAAATCAATATCGGCTGAAGTCGTGTAACAGTGTTTGCAGGTCAGATTACAGCGCCGAATCAAATTCCAAATCACCACTGGCCCGGAAGGTTTGCGTGCTGGTTTAAGTGGCGTGGGATGCAGTACTTCACGCATAAATTGACTGAGACGAAACACTATGCAGCTCCTAATCTAAAACCCGTTTTTTTTAATATACGCGTACTATACAACACCTCATGTGCGCGTTGCTGCTCACCTAACAGTGCCGCTATCACCGCGATTTGTTCCTCAACCCCAGATGCGGTTTTACTGTGCACCATCGCAAATAAGTTATAGCGCCATTCCGGTAAATGCCGGGGACGATGGTAGCAATGACTGACAAACGGCAGCTGCCCCACCTGTTCACCTAAGCAATCAATCTGCTCATCAACCACATCCCACACCGTCATGCCATTAAAACGATAACCCAGTTTATAATGATTTGGTACCGCGCCGATACGGCGGATAATGCCGTTGGCTTGCATCGCCTGCATGCGTTGCATCACAACTTCTGGACTGCAGTCCAGTTGTGCCGCCAAATGCTGATAGGGCTCTGCCACCAACGGCAAACCTGACTGTGTTAATTGGATAATTTGTCGATCGAATGCATCTAACATAATCAAGCTTCCAATTGTAAGTTCACAAAATACTCGCGTTGCTTAGGCATGTTATATACCTTTAGACCTGTTTGCTGCTCAATTGCGCTAATAACCTGCGCAATTTGTTCGGGCGTTTCAGTCGCTAACACAAACCACATATTTAAGGTATGGGCGCGCTCGTAATTATGTGCGACTTCTGGAAAAGCATTGATCACCTCCGCCACCGCATCAAAACGCTCCGCTGGCACCTTTACCGCTGCCAAGGTCAACGCCCCACCTAACTGTTCAGCATGAAATAACGGTCCAAAACGCGTTAACACACCCTCGCTTAACAAACGCTCGAGCCTTGCGATTAATTCAGCCTCAGTGATACCCAGTTGCTCAGCCACCTGTTGATATGGCGAAGTACAGATCGGAAAACCTTGCTGTAAATGATTAATAATTTGACGATCCAGACTATCCATAACCTAAAAATCTCATTTATGCTGCTAGTAGCAGGTATTAATAATTGACGTTACGCAGTAACGTGTTTTTATCCCGTTTACCGCGTCGAGCACCGCAGTAGTTATCGGGAATAGCCCAACGGGTTGCGGCATGGATGCCGCAAGGTGGCAAAGGGGCAGGACGCCCCTTTTGTCACCCCCCGATAACTACGAGGAGCGCAAGACTTTTGCGGTAACTGGGCCGCCTTTTCTTTGAGTACTTTCTTTTCGACTGCA
>SXIZ01000273.1 GCA_005779525.1 Methylococcaceae bacterium | reverse complement strand
TGCCAGTCCAATTGTGGAAGTATTCATGCGCGATGACGCCTTCAATATTTTCGTAATCAGCATCGGTAGCTGTATCCGGGCGGGCCAAAACAAATTTAGTGTTAAAAATGTTTAGGCCTTTATTTTCCATGGCGCCCATATTGAAATGGCCCACTGCCACAATCATATAAAGATCCAGGTCATATTCGCGACCATACACCTCTTCATCCCAGCGCATGGCATTTTTTAGGGATTGCATCGCATGCGTACATTTATCTAAATCGTGAGCTTCGACCAAAATTTGCAAGGTTATGCGCCGACCAGACAGGGTGACAAAATAATCTTCCAGACATTCTAATTGTCCGGCTACTAATG
This sequence comes from Methylococcaceae bacterium, assembly GCA_005779525.1. Lineage (GTDB taxonomy): Bacteria > Pseudomonadota > Gammaproteobacteria > Methylococcales > Methylomonadaceae > SXIZ01. The sequence continues at coordinate 4,564 of SXIZ01000273.1, read as the reverse complement.
CGAAAAGATAACAAGGTTTGTTGAAGGGATCTTCCCAGGTGACCCAATGCTGGTTGTTGGCTAAATCGCCTTGCGCAACTTTATTGCCATTCGAAAGCAACACGGGATATAGCGTTTTATCGGCCGTCAGCGTAGTGGTGAAGCGGCTCATGATATCTGGACGGTCTAGAAAATAGGTGATTTTGCGAAAACCTTCAGCTTCACATTGGGTGCACAGCATGTGGCTGGATAGGTATAAGCCTTCTAGCGCGGTATTGCTGGCAGGATGAATTTCATTGGCAATGGTCAGCTCGAACACCTGTTGCGGGACATCGAAAATGGTTAAAGTTTCGGCGCTTACTTGGTACTGTTCCGGGCTTAGCAGGTTATTATCTAGCTGCAGGCTGAGTAGTTTTAACTGTTCACCATAAAGCACCAAATCTTTACTGTTGGCTAAGCTCGTAGGGTTTGGACTTAAGCGCAGTTTGGCAGTGACTTGCGTACATTCAGCATCTAAGTGAAAGTTTAAGTCGACATCGTGAATCAAATATTCAGGTACGGTATAGTCTTGTAGATAAACCGTTTTAGGCTGTGCGTTCTTTGTCATGTGCTTAGGAAAGTGATTATGAAAACGAGAAGCTATACGCTTAAGCTACCTTAAAAATGCTTAAGGTCAAGTGGCGGTAGCGTTTTACGCGCAAAAACGCATAGACAGGTCCAGCCAGCCAAAAATGCTAGCCCGCCCAATGGGGTGATTATGCCCAGCCATTTTTGCTCCAGTAAAACCAATAAATATAAACTGCCAGAAAAAACGATAATACCCGCAAAAAACAAGCGCCCTGCCCACGTCAATAAGGCGTTGGACGGCGTTAATTGTTGCAACAACGCCACGAGGATTAACGCCAAGGCATGCCACATTTGGTACGTGACTCCGGTTTTAAAAACTTCTAACATCTCAGGAGTGACTAAATGTTTTAGACCGTGCGCACCAAAAGCGCCAAAAGCAACGCTCAGCAAGGCGCAGACGGTACCTGCAAATAAAAAAGGCGTAGGCATTATTTTTCCAGTAAGCGTGGCATGAGTTGTACTAAATTACACGGGCGTGTACGCGCATCTAGTTGGGCGACAATCAGTGTTTCCCAGGCCGTACGACATGCGCCGCTGGAGCCGGGTAAACAAAAAATATAGGTGCCATTGGCAACGCCAGCAATAGCACGGGATTGTATAGTTGAGGTTTTAATGTCTTGATAAGATAACATGCGAAAAATTTCACCAAAGCCGTCTAGCTGTTTGTCCAGTAGCGGCGCAATGGCCTCAGGAGTGCCATCGCGCCCAGTGACTCCGGTTCCGCCAGTCGAAATAATCACATTGACTTCAGGCGCTAAAATCCAATTGGAGACCGCTGCACGGATATGGTAAATATTGTCTGGGACGATGAGTTTACTGGAGACATGATGACCTGCGGTGGTGATAAGCTCCTGCAAAGTTTTTCCTGAGGTATCGTCTAGCTCGGTACGGGTATCGGAAATCGTTAAAACAGCAATGTTTAACGCAATAAACTGCTTTTCCATAGGCTAAAGAAAATCAAAATGAGTGGGAATAACTCAAGCATACCTTAGCTGATCAAGATTACCAAATGGCAGTGCTAGATCAGGATGAGTAAAGCAGTTTGCGCCAGCCACGACAGCTTGAATCCCGCTGTCGTGGCTGGCGCAAATGAGATCAGCGTAGGACCACAAAAAAGCCTTCTTCTCCACGCTGAATATTGATTACTAAACCCTCGGTGGGATTCACCACTTGCGCGAGCTCATCGAGGTTATGGATGCGAAAGCGATTGGCGGAAACAATGATGTCCCCTGGGCGCAAGCCAGTACGCCAAGCATAAGAACGGTTCTCGATTTTTTCGATTACCACGCCTTCAACCTGATTTTTTTGCGGCAAGCCCAGGCTGGTGCCTTCGAGTGTGGGATGTAGCTTGCCACCGTCGACCGTAGGTCGTTGTGGTTTGCCGATGGTGGCGACGGTGCTCAGTTTTTTATTGTTGCGGTAGTAATCAATATTGACTTGTTCGCCGATTTGCATCAAACCAATCATATTGCGAATATCGTAACTGTTTTTGGCGGGTTTATTGTTAATGGCGACGATGATATCACCGGGTTCTAAGCCTGCACGTGCAGCCGGGGAATTGCTTTCGATCCGGCTAATAACCGCGCCTTGTTTATTTTCTAGATCAAAGGCATTGACTAATTCTGGGGTCAAGTCTTGGGTGGTGACGCCTAATAAACCACGACGAACTTCACCGTTTTTGACCAGGGATTCTTTCAAGGTGATTGCCATATTCGATGGAATCGCAAAGCCAATACCGACATTGCCACCTGTGGGTGCTAGAATAGCGGTATTCATGCCGACAAATTCGCCGCGTAAATTGACTAAAGCGCCACCGGAGTTGCCTGGATTGATCGAGGCATCGGTTTGGATAAAGTCCTCATAGCCTTCGATACCTAAGCCCGAACGCCCAAGCGCACTGACTATGCCTGAGGTGACGGTTTGTCCTAGGCCAAATGGATTGCCGATTGCCACTACGAAGTCGCCCACACGTAATTGAGAAGAGTCGGCGATTGGCAGGGCAGTAAGGTTTTCGGCGGTAATTTGAATAACCGCGACATCGGATTCTGGATCTGTGCCCACCAGTTTAGCATCTAGTTGCCGACCGTCTTTCAGGGTCACCATAATTTTATCCGCTTTATCAATGACGTGATTGTTGGTTAAAACAAAACCTGCGGAACTGTCTATAATTACCCCAGAGCCTAAACTATTGCGTTTTTGTTGTGGTAAATTGGGGGCCATAAATTGGCGGAAAAATGGGTCGCGTAAAAGTGGGTTATCAACTGTCTGCATGTTTTTTGACGTTGAAATGTTCACTACCGCTGGCATGGCTTGCTCAAGCATAGGCGCAATTGAAGGCAGTGGTTGATTATTCAGGTTCGAAGGTAATACTGCGTAGCTGGTGCTTGAAAAACTGCACATCAATGCGAGTAAAATGGCAGGCCAGGATTTAGGGTTAAATTTGTTATACATAGTGCTATGACCCATGATGCAATATCGACAATGATAAGTTTGAAAATGATTAACATAATGCACTTTATTTCGTGACCAAAAATACTACAAGTATTATTTAGTAATGTTAACCCCCATTAATTCTAAAGTAGCACAGAAAATTCGCAAGTTGATTCCTCTTGCATCGCTTTCTCAATCTAGATTTAATGCCCTAAGTGCTAAAATTCAACTGCTGGATTTAGACGTGGGTGATTTTTTGTTTCAAAAAGGCGATGTAGCCCCGGTACTTGTGTATCTCTTGGAAGGTCAAGTTTCTTTACAGGCATTAGGGATGCAAGTTGAAATTGTCTCTGCAGATAGCCAAGCGGCGTTATTTGCATTGGCGCACCAATTTCCACGTAAGGTGGATGCAGTGGCATTAACGCCTGTTCAGTGTATCAATTTACCCGCAGAGATGTTGGCTGAGTCAGCATTTGAGCATAAGGTTATAGAGAAAATGGAGAAAATAGAAGAAGCTGGTGATGATTGGATGACGGCATTGTTAAAGTCCCCTGTCTTTAAACGGCTACCGCCTGCGAATTTGCAAAAAATTCTCACGGGTCTTGAGGAAGTGAATGTAAGCAAAGATACCGTGATTGTGCGTCAAGGCGAGCCCGGGGAATTTTATTATCTGGTGAAACAGGGGCAATGCGTGGTTTCACGTAAACCAAATCTGCATGCGCGAGAAATTATTTTAGCGCAACTCAGGGCTGGTGATATGTTCGGTGAAGATGCCTTATTGGCGGAGCAGCCAGTCAGTGCTTCCATAACGGCATTAACGCCTGTCACGCTGTTGCGCTTATCGAAAACAGAATTTCTGAATCTAATTAAAGAGCCGACGTTAAAATATATTCAGGCCGCTGAGTTGGATGCGGAGTTACAAATGGGCTCGCTATTAGTGGATGTGCGCTCCGAAGAAGCCTTTGCACAAAAGCATATTGCAGGTAGTCAGTGTATTCCGTTTTTTTCCTTACGGATGCAGCTGCAACTTAAGGTCTTGGATCGTAATAAATCCATTATTGTGGTGTGTGAAGATGGAAAGTTAAGTCGCGCCGCTGCCTTTTTATTGCTCCGTTATAAAGTGGCAGCCAAAATACTCAATCAAGGCTTGCAAGGTCTAGAGGGCTTGGAATCTAATGTTTGGTGTCTAACTGACACTGTGAATAAGCTTTTGAAGCCAGAGGCATTAACTCAAACCGAGGTTGCGCCTGCGACAAATTCCACTGATGCCAATGTATTGTTGGAGCAAGAGCTGAATACACTTAAGCAGAAGTATGCTGAAATCCTACAAGAAAAGCAGGTGCTTGAAAAAAATTATCGGATTTTGTTTAAGCAAACCGAAAAGCTCAAAGAGGTGCTTTCTAAATACACAGCTAATCCGGGTATGGATAGCTAGTTGCTAGGCAAAACCACTGCCTTTGATACAAAAGCTGTGGTTAGCTGCAGCAGAAGTCAACCAAAATTATTTAATTTTGGCTTCTTTGTACAT
>SXIZ01000027.1 GCA_005779525.1 Methylococcaceae bacterium | reverse complement strand
TTTAGAGATTGTGGGTTCGATGATAAAATTTTTTGATTTTTCTAGATCAATATTCGCTGTAGCCGAACTTCAAAAGTAAAAATTTGCACTAAACGCAAATAAATCAGATTTTTCTGGTTAATTCTATCCTGCAGTATAATTTTAGTGAGTTTCTTAGCGTGGTTTCCAAGGGGCTTAAAATTGTATATGCAACTTAAACCCTAACCCTCGCTATCGACAAACGAAATGCAATTAACACGTTACACTGACTATTCACTTAGAGTTTTAATTTATTTAGCGGCACTGCCTGATCGCCAGGCCACCATTACCGAAATAGCCGAATGTTTCGAAATTTCGCGCAATCATTTAGTAAAAATTGTGCATCAATTAGGGAGTAAAGGCTATCTTAAAACCACGCGTGGCAAAGGCGGGGGCTTGTCATTGTCCCGTGCGCCAGAGTTAATCTCCATCGGAGATGTGGTGCGCAGTATGGAAAATCATTTTAATTGGGTTGAATGTTTTGATAGTAAGCAACAACATTGTCGCTTGATTCCGAATTGTGGATTGATTCCTGTTTTAGGGCGAGCAGGGAATGCTTTTTTACAGGTACTTGATGGAGCGACTCTCGCTGATGTGTTAGCGCATAAGTCAAGCTCGCCAGCAAATGAACCGAAAGTGATTGAGTTACTCAATTTGCATAATCGTTAAGCGACTGTCGGAAGCATTTACAGTTCTGGGTATTTCGCGTCGGATGACTGGTTTTTTATATCTGCAGTCCCTGGGTATTTAGGCACTAAAATGCCAGCTCATCATACGGATACTAAAAGTATTCCTACAGTTTAATCCATCGGCATGGCTTTATGGTTGTGGTGTAGGGTTTGTTGGAAATTACTGAGGTTGCATATTGGAGCTTATCGCCTAAAATTAAATGTTTATTTCAAACGTAGCGCCCAATATTTGTGAAACTAAAATATGCTTCAATTGGTTCTCGTGTCTATACCAAACAACGCAGCTTAACCAACATTAATTGTTATCAACAGCAGTCTCTTTTGAGCGTACTTGGCTAAGTTGTAATAAGCTTTCATGGTTGAAGTGCTCTGAATCTATGGCTTCAATCCTTCAATCTTTTTTGTGTTGGAACTCATGTATACATCCCAGTCACCAAGTTTATCTGCAGCAGCAGCGGAAGAGTATGCGGCTTGGTATAGTCAACATGTTGATAATCATAGAAATCATCTGCAATTACACCCGTCTACTAGTCGAGCAATTATTCATTTCTGTATAAAAATTACTCAAGGACAGGAGGCCTTACTCGCCGATACCTTGGATAGTCTTGCCGCGCAAGAATTTTCTGAATGGCGCTTGACCGTATTTGCAGATTATCCAGCACCAGAAATGCTTTGGGAGGAGCTTGACGCTTTGCATTGGCAGCAGGTGCCTTCGTCTGAACTAAGCTATTCCTTTTTAAAGCAATATATTACTGCGATTGCTGCCGACTGGGTGGTAGTGCTTCAACCGGGGGTAGTTTTGTCGCCATTTGCCTGTGCGTATGTCTTGGACTATGCGCAACGCTTTCCTGCATGGCAATTTATTTATACTGATGAGGATCATATCGATGCAGCAGGTCAGTATGTTAAACCGCACTTTAAGCCGGATTTTAATTTAGATTTGTTGCGTTCTATGCCCTATGTCGGGCATTTTTGTCTGGTGCGTCATAGTGCATTCGCATCGTTGTCTGCAATTACGCTTGCTCCAGATGCTGAAGTATATGCCTTGGCATTAGCGTGTGTTGACTATTTCGGAGACGCGGCAATCGGACATGTCCCTGAGGTTTTAGCCCATGTGCCTGTTCTGGTAGGCCAAGGGTTTAATGTCGCAGGGGGGCAAGAGGTGCTGCTGGAACATTTGGCGCGCCAAGGGCTTGTAGCAGCAGTGAGTCCAGGGTTTTTACCACAAACCTATTTTGTGGATTATGCCTTACAGGAGGAGGTAGCGGTCAGCATAATTATTCGTGTGGGTTCAGATATCTCGGTGTTACGTGATTGTTTGCTAAGTATTCTTGAGAAAACTCACTACGCAAATTATGACATTATTTTGCTTGATGAGCTTGGACTGGTGTCCGCTGAATTTCTAAATGATTTTAATTCTGCGGTGCGAATTTCTCTAAAGCAGCTAAAATTTTCAGGTATTGCACACACTCTTAATGTGGGGGTAGCGCAGAGTCGTGCAGCGTATGTGTTGTTGTTAGCCGTTGATACCTTGGTATTACAAGGCGATTGGTTGACGCGGCTAGTGGCCTTAGGTCAGCGTGCGGAGGTCGGTGTTGTAGGGGCGCGTTTACTGAATGCCCAACAACAATTAATGCATGCTGGCACGATTTTAGGTTTAGGTGATTTAGGGGTGGCTGATTATTGGCAGCGGGGCATAGCATTCACCGCGCCAGGGTATATGCAACGCGCTGGCGTCACCCAAAATTTTTCGGCTGTGTCTTCTGCCTGTATGTTGGTTAAACAACGCCTTTGGCAGGAATTGCAAGGGTTTATAGAGGACTATAGCGAAAGTTTATTTAGCGAAGTGGATTTTTGTTTACGGGTACGGCAGTTGGGATATTGGATAGTTTGGACACCTTATGTCAGCTTGTTGTATTCCGGTTCTTTAATGCTTAAAACACCTGAGACAGATAATGCGCGTATTGCACAACGCGCTGAAGCAGATCGTTTTATTAAGTGTTGGCTGCCGCAGTTAGCGCATGATCCCGCTTTTAATCGGCATTTGAGTCTTAAACATGCTCTGCCCAAAATAGAAAAATTAACTGCGGTTCGTTGGGATGCAGGTAAATCGGGGGTGCCTAAGATTTGGGCGTTCCCGGTGAATGATATGGGGGTAGGAGAATATCGCGTGCGCTCACCCCTAAAAGCACTGCATAACTACGGTTTGGCGCAGGTGAGTTTGTTACCGAATCATCAGGAGCGGGTCTTACCGGATATTGTCGAAATCGAGCGCGGGCAGCCCGATGTGCTGTTATTACAAAATGGCCATGTCCGGTTTTTGGAAAATGCCTGGGAGTCTTATGCAGCGTTCAATCAGGTTTTTAAGATTTATGCGCAAGATGATTTAGTGTACCACTTGCCGCGCAAGCATCCGTTGAAAGCGGTTTGGCCTAAAGATTTACACCGTAGAATTCGACAGTTGTTACAGCATTCTGATCGCTTAATTGTTGCCAACGAGGTCTTAGCGGCGGAATTTGGCAAAATGATTACCGATGTGCGTATTGTACCTAATTACTTAGAAGTCGGCCGTTGGACGAATTTGGCGATGCCTCGAGCACCGCGATTAGATGGTTTACCGCGAGTGGGTTGGGCTGGTGCGGGGCAACATCAGGGGGATTTAGAATTGATGCTGCCCATATTGCAAGCAACATACAAACATGTGAATTGGATTTTTTTAGGGATGTGTCCTGAGATTCTACGTCCCTATGTGCACGAATTTCACGGAGGCGTTCCTTTCGATGCCTATCCAGCAAAATTAGCGAGTTTGGATTTAGATTTAGCGGTTGCACCGTTAGAGATGAATAAATTTAACCAGGCAAAAACGAATCTCCGATTATTGGAATACGGGGTGATGGCATGGCCTGTGGTGTGTACCGATATTCAGCCGTATAAAAATGCTCCGGTGACGCGTTTAGCAAACAGTGCAAAATTATGGATTGCGACTATTCTAGATAAGCTAAGTGACCCCAAGGCTTTATCGCGAGAGGGTGAGGTATTGCAACAGTGGGTGCTGGAAAATTATATGTTGGAAAATCATTTAGCTGAATGGGTTGCGGCATTGAGTCCTGAGCGCTAAAAGTGTGATCTAGCCTGCAGAAGTATTTATGAAAATTAATTAAAGTATTGGCGAGTAGGGTCGATAACTAATTCGAGATTAATAAACTTGGTTTCAAATTAGACTTTAATATCAAGGAGAGTCATCATGCCACAAGTTATCAATACCAACGTTGGCTCATTAAATGCGCAACGTAATTTAAATAAATCACAAATGGGATTACAAACTGCCTTGGGTCGCTTGTCTTCTGGATTAAGAATTAATAGCGCCAAAGACGATGCTGCAGGTCTAGCCATTTCTGATCGTTTCCAAGCCCAAATTAACGGCTTAACCCAAGCTTCACGCAACGCGAACGATGGTATTTCACTCGCGCAAACCGCAGAGGGGGCTTTAGACCAAACAACTAACTCTTTACAAAGAATGCGTACCTTAGCAGTGCAAGCAGCTAATGATACTAATACCAAAAGTGATAGAGAGTCTATCCAATTAGAGATTGAACAGCTCAAAAGTGAGATTACCCGGATTGGTAGTACCACGCAATATAACGGCAAAACCTTAATGGATGGTAGCAATCAGTCATTTACGTTCCAAATCGGTGCTAATGCCAATCAGCAATTGACTGTAAAAATGTCTGATATGCGTGCGTCGGCGTTAGGGCAACAACAAGGTGCAGTCCAAACCGTGGGTACCCGCGTATCTTTATCAGCAGGTGCTGCAGATGCAGGTAATATTGGTATCGATTTAGCGGCTAATACTACGGCTTCTGCGGTTGCGGCCACTACTGGTGATGTTATTTTGAGCGTCAACGGCGGAGCTCAAAATGTGGATATTGCTACGGCACGTTACGGTGGGGACATTGTCACCCAAGCCAGTGGTGATTTGGTCAACACCAATAGCATTAACTATGGTTCTGGTGTTGCGAAAGATATTGCTGCCCGTGTGAATGCCATCGCAGCATTAGGTGAAAAAGATTCTACAGGTAAAATTGTATTTGAAGGCGTCAATGCCAGTGCACGTACCGAATTCCACATTGGTGATGCATCTGTTGCAGATGGAGTCGGCTTAGGTGGAACAGGTCCTGCGATCGAAAACCAAAATGTGGGCGCGGGTGCTTTACTGGATAACTC
>SXIZ01000026.1 GCA_005779525.1 Methylococcaceae bacterium | reverse complement strand
GCGTTGTAGTGCTTCCAACTGCATGATCAGCGCAACCATACCTAAAGCAATCGCGCTGGCGAAGCTGCCTAATAAGCCTACTTTAGCACTGCTGAAGGCGAAGGTTTCATCATGTTGGTGTAAGCGAGAGTAGCGGTAGGCGTAAAGCGTAATCATAAAAGCCGCAACATGCGTGGACATATGCCAACCATCTGCGAGCAATGCCATGGAGCCATAGGCAATGCCAGCAATAATTTCAACCAACATGGTAAAAAAAGTCAGTATCAATACTATTTTAGTCCGACGTTCACCGTGACTAGTGTTGATAGCGAAATTGTGTTCGTGTTGCCATTGGCTCAATGGATGTGAGTGCATTTACAAAAACTCCAGTATTTACGCTAGGGGTAGCACTAGTAACGAGGCATTTTACTATAAAACCGAATTCTGCTTAGTGGAGATTCAGATTTTGTGATTGAGTGCTGCAAGGGGTCAGTGCAGATCAGGTTGTAGCGATAGCTGCCAATTGATGTTGGAGTAGACATTTTTTATAGGCTGATGTTAGGCCAATTGCATCGTAATCGCCGTAGCTCTGTGTGCATAGCATGGGCAATTTTTTGCGAAGAGCCTCACAATTGACATGACACAAATTGACATGACATGTCATGACAGTAATGTCATGCTAAAATAGGTATACATAACCACAAGGAGTTTAGTTCATGTCATTATCCAGCACTTTTACGCTTGATTCATTGCTCGCTACCCATGATTCGCCTTTTATGATTATCGATCAGAATCAAAAAGTAGTGGCTGTCAATGAAGCTTGGGAGCGTCATTCTGGTATTTCAGCTCAAGAGCAAATCGGCAAGTCATGCTGTGAAGATGAGAGTCAATGTCGGCATCGGCAGTTTTTCCAGAATTATGAATCCTATTCAGGCATCTTGGTTGAAGTGGCTAGTTGGTATGGATCATCCAAAAAATCTGTAGTGAGTGGTTATCCAATCCGTGATACCGAAGGCAAATTATATATTGGTGAATCATGGGCTGAACCTGAAATTCCAGAATCCAATAGTTTTACTACGACGATGATTGGTATTTCGCCTGCATTTATCAAACTAAAGTCTAAGTTACAGCAAATTGCTAAATCCAATGTACCCGTGTTGTTAACTGGAGAAACTGGGACTGGGAAAGAAGTGGCAGCTAAATTCATTCATATGCATTCTAATGAGGCTAACGGTGAATTTATAGTCGTGGATTGTACCTTGCTGACTGAAAGTTTATGCGAGAGTGAATTATTTGGTCACGAAAAAGGTGCGTTTACCAATGCGATGAGTTCGCGTAAAGGTTTATTTGAAATGGCGCACAATGGCACGCTGTTTCTGGATGAAATTGGGGAATTACCGCTGTCACAGCAGCCAAAATTATTGCGGGCGCTTGAGAGTGGGCAGTTTCGTCGGGTCGGGGGTAATAAAATTCTAAGTTCGAAAGTGCGGGTGATTTGTGCCACGCATAGGCATTTGGGAGAAATGGTAAAAGCCGGGACTTTTAGAGAGGATTTGTTTTACCGTTTATCGGTATTGACCGTTGAAATTCCGCCCCTGCGAGAGCGCAAACAAGATTTGCCGTTATTGGCGGAGCACTTGCTGCGACAAGATGGAAGTCAACATGTACTCACGCAATTAGCGATAAATAAATTGTTACATCATAGTTGGCCTGGCAATATCCGTGAGTTGAAAAACTGCTTACAACTTGCGGTTTCCATGGCTAGCAGTCGCTATATCGACAAGCAGGAAATTCATATATTGCGTCGCAGAGCACGCATCTCAGAAAGCGATGGCTACGATAATTTTAATGCTCAGCTTAAAATAACTAATCCTGTGCAACAAGCTGAATCCGAACGTGACAAAATTGCGAAGTTAATTACCAAATTTCAAGGTAATCGCAAGTTGATTGCGGCTGACTTAGCAATTAGCGAACGTACGTTATATCGCAAGCTCAATCGCTATGGAATTGGTTAAGCTTTTTAAGCAGTTAGTTGCCGCATGTCTTTACACTTGATATAGGTGTAAAGATTTTTGGGTAATAAATCACAAATCTGAATGCATAAATTTAGTCTACAATATGCTTATTGCATTTTCGGGGGGCATTATGATCAGTGCTATCAGTTCATCAACTTCGAGTTATTACTCTGGCATCAAGCATGCTGCGGCGGGCCTTGAAGCCGAACTCAGTAAATATCAAAAAGTGTTGGGTGATTGTATTGATTGCAGTTCCTCAAAAACGCCCGAGGGAAAAAAGAATATCCAAGAGATATCTAATAAGATTAGTGCGTTGCAAGCTCAGATTAACCAAATCTCCAATACTCCAGCCGATAAACCTGAAGATTTAAACTCCAAAAATGCACAAGAAACGTCCACACAACAGCTGCTTTCTGCGGTAGATCCAAGTGCCACGATTGGTCGACATTTAGATGTATATGCTTGATAGCTGAGGTCTTCGTCTCAGATCCAATTACACTAATCCTCATCCCGCAAAACTAACCTCAATTTTGAACTAACGTTTGCTTGGGCAATTTATTCACGCACTTGAGCGAACGATGTTGTGGATAGTATTCACCATAGGTATTTGCTGCAGTACAGAAAAGTTAAATTTATCCCAGCAAGAAATTTACGCCGCGGCGGGAATGTAGTATGGTAGTACGTTTTTTTAACCCGTAAGTAATAACCCTGTTAATGAATACTTCCACTGCATTATTTGATTTAGCTGTTGCAGGCGTTCGCCAACTTGTTCCCTATGTCCCAGGTAAACCCGTCGAGGAGTTAGAGCGCGAATTAGGTTTAAGCAAAATCGTCAAATTGGCTTCCAATGAAAATCCCCTAGGGATTAGTCCTAAAGCCAAGGCAGCCATAGAGCGGGTGAGTTCGGATTTGGCGTTATATCCTGATGGAAGTGGCTTTCATTTAAAACATGCCTTGGCAAAGAAATACCAAATTGCTGTCGAGCAAATTACTTTAGGAAACGGCTCCAACGAACTGCTCGAATTAGTGGCACGTACGTTCTTAACGCCGGATTTGGAGGTTATTTTTTCTGAACATGCGTTTGCAGTTTATCCCTTGGTAACCCAAGCGGTGGGTGCACGTGCGATTGTGGTACCCGCGTTGAATTATGGGCACGATTTAGACGCGATGTTGGCAAGCGTTACGCCCAACACGCGCTTGGTTTTTATTGCAAATCCTAATAATCCGACTGGAACTTTGCTGGCACAGGATAAATTACTCGCGTTTATTCAAGCATTACCGCGGCATGTGATTTGTGTGTTGGATGAAGCCTATTTTGAATTTGTCAGTGCCGAGGGGCAGTGTGATTCTTTAAGCTGGTTACCGAGTTGTCCTAATTTGTTAATTACCCGCACGTTCTCCAAAGCTTATGGTTTAGCAGGCTTGCGTGTCGGTTATGGGATTTCAAGTCCTGAGATGGCGGATTTACTTAACCGGGTACGGCAACCGTTTAATAATAACAGTTTAGCTTTGGCTGCGGCCGAGGCCGCCTTGTCCGATGATGAGTTTTTGCAGCGTACCATCACCACCAATCAAGTAGGTATGCGCTATTTGACGGAAGCATTTCAACAGCTGGGCCTAAGTTGGATACCTTCAGCTGGGAATTTTGTGGCAGTGGATCTCAAACAAACGGCGATGCCTATTTACCAAGCTTTGCTAGCGCGTGGTGTGATCGTCAGGCCCGTGGCAAATTATGCTATGCCGACTTTTCTACGCATTAGTATCGGGACTGCTGAAGAAAATCAATTATTTATTAGCGCTCTTCAGGCTGTGCTGAATGTTTAACAAATTATGTGTCATCGGTGTAGGTTTGATCGGTGGCTCACTGGCGCGTGCTGCACGGCGCCAGTTCCCTGCGATGCAGATTAGTGCTTTGGGGCGGGAACAAGATCTGCAAAATCTTGAGCTAGCCCTAAGTTTAGGCGTGATTGATAGCTTTAGTTTGAATGTCGCAGAGGCTTTAGACGGGGCTGATTGTGTGGTGCTGGCGACGCCAGTAGGGGCGTATTCTGCGGTTTTACAGAGCTTGCAGCCGCATTGGTTATCGAATGTAATTTATACGGATGTGGGGAGTACCAAAGCGAATGTTTTGGCTGCGTGTCATGAGATTTTTGGTCACGTCCCAGATAATTTTGTGCCCGGCCATCCGATTGCAGGCGCTGAACAAAGTGGGGTTGCGGCCGCGTTAGCTGATTTGTTTTATCAAAAAAGAATTATTTTAACGCCGCTAGCAAGCACCCAGGCGGCGGCGGTCAGCAAATTGCAGGCATTTTGGGAGAGTTTTGGTGCCAAAGTGGCGCTGATGTCAGTCGAGCAGCATGATGCAATTTTAGCCGCAACCAGTCATTTGCCGCATATTTTAGCGTTTGCGCTAGTGGATATGCTGGGCCACAAGGACGAGCAATCCGAGATTTTTAAGTACGCGGCTGGAGGCTTCCGGGATTTTAGTCGTATTGCTTCTAGTGATCCTACCATGTGGTTGGATATTTGTGTCGCTAATAAGCAGCCGAT
>SXIZ01000272.1 GCA_005779525.1 Methylococcaceae bacterium | reverse complement strand
TGCTTTTACCCACCTTTATGGCGATTGCTGCCCTTGCAGGGTCTGAAATTAAGCTTGCTTTGTTTTTGGCGTGCTTAATCCTCTTGGGTCCAGCTTTAGCGTACTGTTACATAAAGCAACCACGACTAAGCTCGCTAGTACATGGATTCACTGCCATGGTTTTGGCGGAACTACGTGTCTAGTTGGTTGATAGGCCGCTGCAGCAAGCAATGCGCACATTTAAGGTGGGCCAATCAGACATTTAGGCTGTAGCAAGGAAGGGGCTTTAAATTAAAGTGTACATCTGCATTTAGAAGCCCATTTGTACCATTCATAGACTTTTTAGTGGTAAAGCCTAACCGAGGTATGAATGGGTTTCTAACTGTAGTTATTCGAGCAAGCTAAATAGCACGATTTTTACTTCCGCCTAGTTTTGTTGTTAGAAAATGGGGTGACGCTATCCTCAACCAGTGTCGATTTGTAAGAGGTATCAGTGTGTGAGTGGCAATAAGGTGTATCAGGCGAAAAATGATATGCAAAAACTTGGCAATTATCCAATCTTACAGTTCTGAACGTAATGCAGTGGCCGCTAAGCATTAATCTTTAACGCGTCAATTCCTGAGTTATTTAGGCACTGCTGGAAGGGTCTCAAGGCTTTATAGCTTTAAGCTTTTTAAGTTTACAGCTATCGAATGACCGCTAACAACGCTATGGGTAGGGCCGATACGACCAAAATGCGAGACATAACAGACAAATTAAAAGGTGCATGTCTATGTTGTTGATTAATATTTTTTTATTTGTGTGTTTGCTAGTAGAGCTAATTCTATATTTTTATAGTATCTATTGTTACAAACAATTTCTTAGTTCTGGAGCTTATTCAACGTTAGTGTCCATACCCGTGGAAGCATCGGATAAGCAGAAAATCCTGGCGGATTTGGATGCAAAATGTGCTTTTTCCGAAATTGCTATTCAAGTTTTACAGCAAAAAAATGCGCAATTAATTGCTGAGCATCAAGAAAAAGTACAGGATTATCTTGCAGAAGCAAATTTATTAAGTACGAGTATTGCTCAAGTTGAAAATTTATTGTGGGAAAAAAATCAACAGATTCGTTGTAAGGCAATGGTTTTACAATCTATAGCTGCACAATTAGTGGATTGGAACGATAGTTTTGAGGATGTATTTCGAAGTCACGTTCCTACTTTGAGATTAGGTCGTGATCACAATCGCCTTGTTAAACAAATCATTGTGCAAACAGTGAATGCGGGTATTCGTGCTAGCTCTGATAAGGTCAATGACTTTAATAATATCCCTGAGGCATTTCAACATGCCATACCCAAACTAAAACCGCAATTTGAACAAGTAAATGCTATAGCAATACCACCGACGGAAAACAATAATCCCACCGCTTTTCAAAATATCCAGCTTAATGGCGCCCAATTGGTAAACGCTATCCAAAGCATAATTGCTGATCTTGAGCAGCATCGAAAATTACAAAGGCTGAGTCACTCATCTTCCTAGCAAATCAAAATTAGGTAATGGCTGTGTGACCAACGTATTCTGCGCCAAAAACAATGACGCTGTGGTAATTTTTCATCGCGTAGTTTTATCAAGCGAAGCTGCATCGAATTAGGCAAAATATGGCTTAATAAAAAACAGGGTTTTAAATTAGAGGGATATTGTAAAATCTAGCGAGTTGCGATGGCTATTTACAGTAACGAATTGCTTAACACTGTGGTTAAACTTAACATTATGACCGGAATCAAAACTTATCTAAATGTGGCATACGCCGAAAAAGACGCCGCTAAGGCTTTGGGGGCGAGATGGGATCCAGACAAGAAAAAATGGTATGTGCCGCCTGATAAAGATGTTGCCCCATTTACACAATGGTTGCTTGCAGATGCTGCAGCAAATCAAGAGCTTGTAGATAGCAAGGGGTCGCATCCACAAATCTCCGCAGAAGCTAAGACAGGCGTCTTTACCTATCCTGCAGCCGATAAAAACTTTGTTGCCTACGCTGGCAGTGCAGCACCCTGGGATTAATACGGAGCTTTTTTTTATTTGCAAATCTCGCTTTAAACGCTAGTGTCTTGCTCTCGCAGCCAAATACAATTGTTGCTGGCTTTTTGAATAGCTTGCAAGCGTTGTTCATGGGCTTGTAATTCCTCGGCAGGGCACGCTATCACTTTAAGCTTAGGGCGTTGAGCAGATAACAGCGATGCTTGTGGCGTAGCTAATTGCTCGGTGTGACTTACGTCTTCGTCGAGTAACGACGCTTGCCCTCCGGTCATGAGCAAAAAGACATCAGCAAGAATTTCTGCGTCTAATAAGGCGCCGTGTAATTGCCGATGACTATTATCAATACCGTAGCGTTTACATAAGGCATCAAGGCTATTTCGTTGCCCCGGATGTTTTTTGCGGGCAAATGCCAAGGTGTCAAAGACGCTACTGTAGTCTTCAACCTTGCCCATTGCTTGATCGTATAAACGCAGTTCGTGATTTAGAAAACCGAGGTCGAATGGGGCATTATGGATGATTAATTCGGCATCTTTAATAAATTGCAAAAATTCGCCCACAATGTCTTTAAATAAAGGTTTATCCGCCAAAAACTCATTGGTAATGCCATGAACTTCAATCGCTCCGGCATCGATAGTACGCTCAGGGTTAATATATACATGAAAATGTCTTTTGCTGAGTCGACGATTAATGAGTTCGACACAGCCGATTTCAATAATTCTATGGCCTTCTTGTGGATTGAGACCTGTCGTTTCGGTATCTAATACGACTTGACGTTTTTTGGCGCGCGACATGGTTAGAGTTTGATATTGAGTGAGTGGAGTTTACGATACAAATGCGTGCGCTCCATGCCGATAGCATCCGCAAGTTTAGCAACACTGCCGCCAGCTTTTTCAAAATGATATTCGAGATAGGCTTTCTCAAAATGTTCGCGCGCCTCTTTCAGCGGTTTATTGAAAAATTCAGGTAACACCGAGAAGCTGATGACAGGTTCGGTATTCGAGCCTAATGCAGCTTTTACTTCATCGAGCTCAATGTCATTCCCTACGCCTAAAATCATTAAACGTTGCACCAAGTTTTTTAATTCCCTTACATTGCCTGGCCATTGATAATTGCGCAGATAATTTTGGGCCGCCATAGAAAAGCGTCGAAAGGGCAGTTTCTCTTGATTGACAAAAAAATCTACATAAAAACTCAGCAGGGCAGGAATATCTTCACTGTGTTCGCGTAAGGGCAAAACGTCTAATTCGACTTCATTGAGCAAATAAAATAAATCTTGGCGGAAACGCCCATATTTGACTTCTTCATCCAGTTTTATTCGCGTTGAAGCAATAACGCGCACATCCACCCTGACTGCTTCACTGCCGCCGACACGCAGAAAGGAGCTGGACTCTAACGCGCTCAGCAAGCGTTTTTGGGTTTCCAGATCCATGCCCGCCACTTCACCTAAAAACAAGGTTCCGCCATGCGCTTGTTCTAATAGCCCTTGATAAATTTTGCCTCCGACCTCTTTGCCGAAAAATTCTACTGCCGAATTTTCAGGGGCAATACTGCCGACGGCCACATCGACAAATGCGCCGTGACGATAGGTGCTTTGGTTATGCAAATAACGAGCATACAACTCCTTACCTGAGCCCGCTTCGCCGACGAGAAGCAGGCGTGTATCATGCTGAGCTAGGCGACGTAATTGTTCTTTCATACGTTCGACCGCCATACTTTTACCGATGGGTTCGATGCCTGTTCCCAACTGTAAACGTAAGCCCGCATTTTCATGTTTGAGTTGCCCCGCCTCTAACGCGCGTTCAACGACCAAGAGTAATTTTGCCAGGGACAGTGGTTTTTCAAGAAAGTCGTAAGCCCCCAGGCGCGTGGCTTCCACTGCGGTTTCAACCGAGCCATGACCAGACATCATCACCACCGGGCAGAGTGCTTGATCTTCAGCCACCCAGGATTTCAACAGGGTGATACCATCGGTGTCCGGCATCCAAATATCCAGCAAAATCAAATCGGGTTTGCGTTCGGATTTTTGCTGATTAGCTACGCTGGCATTTTCAGCTGCCATCACATCATAGCCTTCATCCTGCAAGATCTCGCATACAAGCTGCCGAATATCCGGCTCATCGTCTACCACTAAAATATAAGGAGTTTGGGTTTTCATCACTGGCTTCACACAAAAATAAGGGCCACGCCCAGCGTTGCGCGCCGGAAGGCTTAGTGTTGATAGCTTACCCCAAACTTTTAGGAATAAGCAGATTTTTTTGAACCCAGGTATCAATAGTTACTTGGAGGTAGGGTGCGCCTAACGCATACCTTACCTCCATGTAGCCACCGATAATGATTTAACAAAGTGCCTACACACTGTTTTGATAGGACTAGCGCAACAACGTTATTTACATTTAGCGGTCGCTAACCAGGTATTTAAATCGCCAGCATCGGAGAGATAGCCTGTGCGATCTAGATAATAAACATGATTATCGCTGTAAGACACGCCTAAGTAACTATTGGTAGTTTTGTAATAACGGTAGTTATAAGGCGGATAGGTTTGGGTAACACTTTTGGCGGGGTAAAAAAAGCTGGCATAGTTGTCTTCAGCCCAGTTGAACAAACAATCTGCATCAGACGTTTTAACAGTGCTAGTTTTTATCGCTTCTGGCACGGCAAAGAAAAAATCATCGGTCACCGCTAGATCAATACCTTTAGCTAAATCTTCCGCGCCAAATGCAGCGATATTTTTGCCATCAAAGCTAAACAAAGCTCTGACACCTGGAGTAACTTCAACATCGGTGACCACCGGCTCGTCAAACAATACACCTAAAAACTGGGTTTCGCCGGACTGAGTACCTGCTTTCACATAATATTTACCTAAGCTGATTTTTTTATTGCTCGCATCACGTCCAAAATACTCAATAGTACTACTGCCAACTTGTTCCACATCGATAAATATGGCACCAAATCCACGCGTAGCGGCCGGGGTATCGGTATTGACTAATACGAAATTTTGTTCGATTTTTAAATCTTTAAACTGCCCGTTTTTACTATCAAACATCGCAAAAGTATTGCTTTGCGAAAATGCTGGAAATTGCTGTTTAGTGAGCGGGTTGGCGGTTGCAAAACCATCGCTGCTGACTGAGTAGGGATCAGCAAAAATAACGCCACGATTTTTGAAACGGTCTACTGGGATTTCAACCGTTTTGCCAGCTTGAATAATTCGGGTTTTGGTACTGGCATCGGTCCCATCTAATTTTACGCCATCCCAATTAATCGCAGAGCCATCCACATTAGTTGCAGTTTTTATAGCGGCTTTAAAATTATTAAACTCCGTAGTTGCTGCGGCTCCCGTGCCGGAAAAAACCCGCGGTGCAGCACTGACTGTGTTAATACAAGTCAGGCCAATTCCCAATGTGGCTAAAGAATAAAAAAAGCTAAATTTCATGAGTATGCCTCCAAAATAAGTAAGACAGCGGGTCACTGTCGAGGCTATTTTGCGCTTTTTTGAAGATTGAGACACCTATTATTTTTACTAGATTTATTAGAACTCATATGAGATTGCTTAGTCTAGCTTCAAGGCGCTGACACCAGTAAGTGTACTAAAGCGATGCAGCGAAAATATGCACGCCGATATCCAGAGACGTAACGCAAACAAAATTCAATGCTAAAATGCAGACTCTAGATATATTAATCCAGTGAGGACTCATGACTGCCCCGGCCGTGCTCTACCAAACAACTTTAAATCATCTGCCCTTACGTGCTCGCGGTAAAGTACGTGATATTTACGATATTGACGCGGAACGCATGTTAATTGTCACCACGGATCGCTTGTCGGCGTTTGATGTTGTTTTGCCGGACCCCATTCCGGGTAAAGGCCGCGTGTTGACTCGCGTGTCCAATTTTTGGTTTCACAAAATGCAACATATTATTCCCAACCATTTGTTGGACACGCCATTAACAGAAATTCTGCCCGATGCTGCCGAATGCGAACAAATTGAAGGGCGCGCGATTATCGTAAAAAAGCTCCAGCCCTTACCCATAGAAGCCATTGTACGCGGATATTTAATTGGTTCTGGGTGGAAGGATTATCAAAAAACGGGCACCGTGTGTGGCATTCCGCTGCCAGCGGGGTTACAACAAGCGCAGCAATTACCGGAGCCGATTTTTACGCCGTCCACTAAAGCAGAAGTTGCCGCGCATGATGAAAATATCGCCTTTGAACGTGCAGCGGAATTATTAGGGCAGGATTTAGCTGAACAAGTACGTAGCGTCAGTATTCGTCTCTATACCGAGGCTGCGGCCTACGCCAAAGCAAGAGGTATTATTATTGCCGATACTAAATTCGAATTTGGTTTGGATAACAATGGCAGTTTGTATCTGATTGATGAAGCGTTAACCCCTGATTCCTCCAGATTCTGGCCTGCAGATCAATATCAAGTCGGCATCAGTCCTCCCAGCTTTGACAAGCAGTATGTGCGTGATTATCTGGAAACCTTGGACTGGAACAAAACCGCTCCCGGCCCAAAATTACCCAGCGAAGTTGCGGAATATTGTGGTAAAAAATACCGGGAAGCAGAAGCGATTTTGACGCAATAGTAAATAGTACGAGTGTTCAAAGTTGAGGCTGGGTTTTGTCGTTATTGAGAGGCAAAAGGGGTGTCCAGCTCCTTTGCCACTGTGTGGCTTCCTGCTGCACCCCTTCGGGCGATTCCCAATCAATACTGCGCTGCTCGATTTGGTAAACGGGATAAAAGCACGTTAATGCGTAACGTCAGTTATAAACTTAATCGTGCAGTTTTAGGATTAGCAAGAATTGCTGCTGACTGATTTAGCATTTTACAAAGTTTCTATATTCTTTAGTACAAATTCAGCCTGCTGAGCTATAGCATCAAGTTCGCTTGGTACGATGCGCTTAAGGTTACGATACACCAAACTCAGGCGCGGATTAACTTGCAATTTTTCACGGTGGCGCACAAAGAATTGCCAATACAGGGCATTGAATGGGCAAGCGCGATCACCGATGCGTACTTTTTTAGCATAGTGGCATCCAGAACAGTAATCGCTCATGCGATCAATATAAGCCGCACTGGAAACATAGGGCTTGCTGGCCAAGATTCCGCCATCGGCATATTGACTCATACCCAAGGTATTAGGTAGCTCTACCCATTCGAAGGCATCAATGTATACACCAAGATACCAACGATGTACCGCGTCGGGAGCGAGCCCAGCTAGCAGGGCAAAGTTGCCGATGATCATTAGTCGCTGGATATGATGGGCGTAAGCGTATTGTAATGATTGGGTAATCGCGGCAGCTAGACAGTTCATGCGTGTCTGTCCGGTCCAGAACCAAGCGGGCAGTTCCCGAGTGAGGGCGAACTGATTTTGCAGGGCGTACTCTGGCATCTTGGCCCAGTAAACTCCACGCACGTATTCCCGCCAGCCCAGTATCTGACGAATAAAGCCTTCTGTCGCCGCTAACGGTGCATCGCCACGTTGCCATGCCAGTTCGGCACGTGCGACCACTTCACGTGGATTGAGCATTTTGGTATTGAGCGCGAAAGAGAGTAGCGAATGAAATAGCCGCCAACTGCGCCGACTCATGGCATCTTGAAAATCCCCAAAATACGGCAAACTCTCGGCGATAAAAGCGTCCAGTTGTAGCAATGCTTCACTGCGATTCAACGGCCAACGGACGTTGCTGGCATCAGCTTCGCCAAAACTCTGCACCTTGGCATTGATGATAATTTGCCAAAGCATTGCATGATTATGTGCTCGTTGCTGGTAACTAGGCACGGGTGGCTCTCCTGACCAAGCTTTGCGATTTTCCTGATCATAATTCCACTGACCACCCACCGGACGTTGCTGGTCGGTGAGTAAAATCCGATGTTTTACCCGCATTTGGCGATAAAAGGTTTCCATCCGCCAATGCGGACGGTCGCCAAATACCTGTTGAGCCTGTCTTCGTTCGCAAAAAAAATGTTCGCTAGTGCATGCGGCACTCGGGATAGTGAGATCGCGGCAGTAATTCGTTAACTGTTGATCTAGGTGCCACTCATCAGGTTCTTGATATTCGAAACGATCAGCGTGGTAATGATGGATCAAACTATCTAAATTAGCCGTTAGCGCCTGTAAATTCGTCGGCTCGTCGATATTAAGGTAATGTACTTGATGCCCTTGTGCTACAAGCTGGCGTGCAAATTCGCGCATCGCTGCGAAAATCGCGATGATTTTTTGGGCATGATGTAAGACATAATCGGTTTCCTGACGGATTTCCATCAGGGTATAGATTACGCTGTTGTTGGGGGAGGCAAACCAGCGGTGTTGCAAATTAAGCTGATCACCCAGAATTAGGCGTAGAGTTGTCATTTGATAGGTGTATTTGAGGTGTTGAACGTTGGCGGCGACAACGTTCGGAGCAATATTTCACCGCTTCCCAGTCTTTCGCCCATTTTTTACGCCAAGTGAATGTGCGGCCACAAACGCAGCAATATTTGGAGGGCAACAACGGTTTTTGATGCATCGATATTTCCAAGCTGTTTAGGTGCTTAAACTGGACATGCAGGATTGCAATTGGTTCCGTTATCTGCGTTCTGGGGGCAGGCATTCAGAATATTATTTACATGCACAGTCAGCATTCCTTAAGCAGGCTTAACTATAACAGCAAAAACTTGCCGATTGCAGCACCCTCCGCAAGATTGCTTTACTCGGATGCGGTACATAGAGGAATAATCAGTGGGTGACTTATCCAGCGTTAAACTCTAGTCATAGTGCAGTGATAAAGAGGTCAACGCAGCTAAAAAAATACCCTAAGCGTCAAGAGGTGCAATTAGCACTGCATTTTATGGTGTAGCTGACATAAAATGTATGCTTAACTAGGTACTTAAACAACAGAATGATTATTAAAAACCATGGCCAGCCTGAGATATCTCAGGCTTCGAAATTTTCGGTGGCCCCTATGCTTGATTGGACAGATAAGCATTGCCGCTATTTTCATCGTTTACTTTCTCGGCATGCAGTGTTGTATACCGAAATGGTAACCACTGGGGCGCTAATTCGTGGTGATCACGCACGTTTCTTGGAATTTAACCTGCAAGAAGCGCCCGTTGTCTTGCAATTAGGGGGAAGCCAACCTGCAGAACTGGCAGTGTGTGCTAAGTTAGCCAAGGAGTATGGCTATGCGGAGGTTAACTTAAATGTGGGCTGTCCCAGCGATAAAGTGCAAAACGGCCGTTTTGGCGCGTGCTTAATGGCACAACCGCAATTAGTGGCAGAGTGTATTGCGGCAATGCAGCAGGCAGTGCGTATTCCGGTCAGCGTAAAATGTCGGATTGGTATCGACGAGCAAGATTCTTATGCGGAGTTGCATGCTTTTATCAGTCAAGTGGCCGCGGCGGGTTGCAAAACCTTTATTGTGCATGCGCGTAAGGCGTGGTTAAGCGGTTTATCACCGAAACAAAATCGTGAGCTACCGCCACTACGCTACGAGGTGGTATTTCAACTAAAGCAAGATTTTCCACAATTACAGATTATTATCAACGGTGGAATTACCCAATTACCCGAGGGGATCGCCATGTTAGCGCATGTCGATGGTGTGATGGTAGGGCGCGAGGCGTACCATAATCCCTATTGTTTGAGTCAAGTTGACGCGCTGTTTTATCAAGATGCGCATGCGATACCCAGTCGGCATGACGTTGTGCACCAGTTGTTACCGTATGTTGCACAACAATTATCCTTAGGTGTGCGTTTGCATAGTATTACGCGACATATTTTAGGCTTGTTTCATGGGGAACCCGGTGCACGCGCTTGGCGGCGGTATTTAAGTGAACATGGGGTAAAACCCGGCGCTGATAGCGCTGTATTGGTGCAAGCGTTAAATTTGATGCAACTATGATGTATACTGTGTATCTTTTTGTTTTATTAAGAGTAGGAAAACAACCCGATGGAAGAGTATTTTTCCAAAATTATTGAGGGCATTGGCGAAGACCTGAATCGCGAAGGCTTGCTCGATACGCCTGCGCGCGCGGCAAAAGCGTTCAAGTTTTTGAATAATGGCTATGAAAAAACTTTGGAAGAAGTTCTTAACGGTGCCATTTTTTCTGCAGATACTGAAGATATGGTGATTGTTAAAGATATTGAATTGTATTCTTTATGCGAACATCATTTATTACCGTTTATTGGTAAGTGTCATGTTGGCTATTTGCCTGCAGGTAAGGTATTGGGGTTGTCCAAGGTGGCGCGGGTGATTGATATGTACGCTCGTCGTTTACAAATTCAGGAAAAATTGACCAAACAAATTGCCGATGCGATTGAAACGGCAACCGGGGCGCGTGGCGTGGCGGTGGTGGTAGAAGCCAAGCATTTATGTATGATGATGCGCGGGGTTGAAAAACAAAATTCGGTGATGACTACCTCGGTGATGACTGGGGCATTTCGTCGCGAAATCAGTACCCGCTCAGAATTTTTAAATTTAATTAACCGTAAATAACTTATGACAGTCGACTCGGCAACCCAAAAAACCGCGGTGCTCTTAGTGAATTTAGGTTCACCCGAGGCGCCGACAGTCAGTGCAGTGCGTCGTTTTTTACGGGCATTTTTAGGCGATCCTCGCGTCGTCAATATTCCGCGCCCGATTTGGTGGCTAATTCTCAATGCATTTATTTTGCCGTTTCGTCCACGTAAATCCTTGCACGCCTATCAAAAAATCTGGACTGAGGGCGGTTCACCGTTATTAGTGTTAACGCAAGAATTAACGCGGCACTTGGCGAACGAATTGGCGGATACGGGGGCGCTGGTAGATTTTGCGATGAGCTATAGTCATCCGACAATTGAAGCTAAGCTGCGTGAACTCAAAGCGGCAGGATACGCCAAAATCATCGTTTTACCGTTGTATCCCCAATATTCTTCGACGACTACGGCCTCGGTTCACGACAGTGTCGTGAACGAATTTAAACGCTGGAAGCATATTCCGCATTTAACGTTTATCGGTGATTATCACCAACATCCTGCCTATATTGCCGCGCTAGCCGAAAGTATTCGTGCCGCTCGCGCTGAACGGACGGGGCAACTATTAATCATGTCATTTCATGGTTTACCCAAACAGTTGACTGCCTGGGGTGATCCGTATGAGCATCAGTGTCATGCAACCGCTGAGTTGCTGGCGCAGTCTTTAGGGCTTAGCAGTGCGCAGTGGAAAATCGTGTTTCAGTCGCGTTTTGGTAAAGCTGAATGGCTAAAACCTTATTGTGTCGATACTTTGATGGAATTACCCGCACAAGGTATTACCGATGTGGATATCGTCTGTCCAGGGTTTGCTGTGGATTGTTTGGAAACCTTAGAAGAAATTGCCATGGAAAACCAAGAGATTTTTAAGGAAGCGGGTGGTCAACATTATCGTTATATTCCTGCCCTCAATAGTGCGGGTTCACATATTCAAGCCTTGGCGCAATTAATCCGCGCAGAACTTTGAGTTTCTGTTTTGCTGGAAACTGGGTGACTGGTTAAAATAGCGATGCTTGGGAGTTTAGGCGTTTAGATTTTGTAAAGCAGTACACTATTAATAATAATTACAAGGGGCCGGATTCGTTACCCTGAGGCTTGATGTGTTTGCCTGGTTTTGGTAACCGTTCCGCATAGCTGGATAACAAAAAACTAGAAGAAGGATAACCGTGATGTATGAGCCAATTTTGCATACTTGGACTGGCCAATGGCCTACTGTCAAATCCACTCAACCCTTAAGTCTTGAAACAGGTGTCATCGATCAAGCTGCGTTCAATGCCATTGAAGTGGACAAGGTTTTTGAGAGTGTTAATCATGCCAGAACTGTTGTCGGGCAAGCGGTATTATTTCGTTCTCTGGCTCAGCCTTCTGCGGATTTAGAACACATCCAAGCGAAACAAGATGCCATTTTAGAATTGCAAAGCAACGCAGAATTACGTGAACAAGTTGAGCGCATTGTGAATAATGCGGCTGCGGATGAACGTAGTTTACAGCTTCTGCTCTTCGGTGAATTTTTGGGCTCGATGGGAACCGCGCGAGAAGATCATCAGATCGAGGGCTTTGGGTATTCGCAGTTTAATCGTGGGATCCGCTGTTTATTACAGTTAGTAGACAATGTGCAAGCGGCTCTGCAGCCTAAAAGCACTTATTTACAGAGTGTGTTTGGCAAAATTACGGCCTTTAGCGAGAGTCAGGATTATTCCTTAATGCAAGGACCCGTGTATGTCACTGAACAGGGTTTAAAATCCAAAGAAGAGCGCAAAGGCGCTTTTTCACCCGCCATTATCTTTAAACCACGATTGATTAAACCCCTGCTGATTGCTTTAGTGGTTGCGTGTTTTTGGGCGGTGGGGCATTTTTTCCCGACCGCCATATTTCGCATTTCCGCTGAAGCGATTCCAACCTTATCCATCTTTTTTGTACCGTTATTATTGGTTTACATTCCCATCGTGGGTGGGTTTGATCGCGATAGCGTGATTATTCCCTTACGCGATCGTTTTCGAAAATCACAAGCCGTTGCCGAAACCTTGGATGCCTTAGGGCAGTTGGACGAGTTACTCAGCTTTCTAAAATATGCCGAGGCTTTTGGCAGTACTACGGTGTTGCCGGAAATGGTCAGTGCGGGCAAACACCAATTGAACTTACATGGGGTTAAAAATCCGGTCATGGGTAAAGCCAATCCAGAGTATGTCGCCAATAGTTTGGAAATGGAGCATGAACGCCTAGTTTTGATTACCGGACCTAACAGTGGTGGTAAAACCGCATTTTGTAAAACTGTGACCCAAGTACAGTTATTAGCTCAAATTGGCTGTTTTATTCCGGCAGAGGCTGCGGTACTGAGTGTTGCCGATAAAATTTTGTATCAAGTCCCGGAAATCAGTCATATGGAGGATGGCGAGGGGCGTTTCGGCACGGAACTGAAACGCACTAAAGATATTTTCCTAGCAAGTAGCGCTAATAGCTTGGTGGTACTTGACGAATTGTCAGAAGGAACTACATTTGAAGAGAAGATGGAGTCATCCACCAATGTCTTAAGCGGATTTTACCGCAAAGGCAACAATACCATTTTAATCACCCATAACCACCAATTGGTTGACCACTTTGTCGCGCAAAAAATGGGTACTGCTTTGCAAGTAGAATTTGATCAAGATCACCCGACCTATCGATTAGTTAATGGTATTTCGCGCGTCAGTCACGCGGACCGTGTCGCGAAGAAGATTGGCTTTTCGAAACAAGATATTGATAATTATTTGGCACAAGAACAATGAAAATAGGTACACCGTTAAGCGCTAATGCGACCAAAGCTTTATTATTAGGCAGTGGTGAATTAGGTAAAGAAATTGCTATTTCTTTGCAACGTTATGGCGTGGAAGTGATCGCAGTAGATCGCTATGCACATGCGCCTGCTCACCACGTCGCACAACGTAGCCATGTCATTGATATGACCGATGCAGCGGAAGTACGCAAAATTGTAGCTTTGGAACAGCCACACTTTATTATTCCCGAACTAGAGGCGATAGCCACTGACGCCTTGGCCGCAATAGAGGCAGAAGGCCAAGTGACCGTAGTACCCAATGCTCGTGCAATTCAATTGACTATGAATCGTGAAGGTATCCGTGTCTTAGTTGCTGAAACGCTAGGCTTGCCTACTTCCCGCTATGCCTTTGCGAGTACGTTGGAGGAATTAACGGCGGCGGTAAATGCGGGTATTGGTTACCCGTGTTTTATCAAACCGACGATGTCTTCCTCAGGTAAAGGTCAGTCCATGGTTAAATCTGCAGCCGAGCTTGAAGTTGCTTGGGATTATGCCAAGTCTGCAGGGCGCGTGGATACTGGTAAAGTGATTGTCGAGGCCAAAATCGATTTTGATTTTGAGATTACCCTATTAACAGTGCGTGCTAAAAATGCCCAAGGCGAGGTTGAAACCCATTTTTGCCCTCCTATTGGCCATAGACAAGAACACGGTGATTACCGCGAAAGCTGGCAGCCGCAAGCCATGTCGGAAATAGCCTTAGCGCGCTCACAAGACATTGCCAAAGCGGTGACGGATAATATTGGCGGCTTAGGGTTGTTTGGTGTGGAATTGTTTGTTCAAGGTGATGTGGTGTGGTTTAGTGAAGTGAGTCCCAGACCACATGATACCGGGATGGTGACCATGGTCACCCAGCGGCAGAATGAATTTGAACTGCATGTACGTGCAATTTTAGGTTTACCCGTATCAACTCAGCAATCTGCTATCGGTGCTAGCGCCGTGATTTTGGGCGGGATAGATGCTAAGGGCTTTGAATTCCAGGGTTTAGCGCAGGCCCTGGCAGATGCAGCGGTGAGTATCCGTTTATTTGGTAAACCCGAGGCCTTTGTGCATAGACGTATGGGGGTGGCGCTCGCGACCGCTTCTAGCACTGAACAAGCACGAGTTAAAGCAAGTGATGCTGCCAAACAGCTTAAAATTGTTAGCAATAACTAATATTAGCCTGTGGCTAATCTGTAGTATTGCCGCAGTCAGTGTTGTGCAGGCAGACATTTGTACACGTAAGCAAAGTGATGGGTCGTTATTAATCACCAATCAGTGTGCGGCAAAAAATTCCAAAAAAGTTATCGCCACCCGTCCAGAATCCGATCATTATCCGAATATTTATAAATTTACCGATGCCAATGGTGTCATTTCATATGCCGATGCCAAACCCTTGGATACGCCCTTTCAAGTCGTCAGTTTAGGGCGGCCTAAGCCTAAAAATTATTATCAGTATTTAGCTAACTATAAACCTAATAAATCCAAGTATTCGAGTTTGATAGCCGAAGCGTCGCTGGCGCATCAGGTCGATGAACGCTTGTTGCATGCGGTGATTCAAAGTGAGTCTGCCTATAATGCCAATGCGGTGTCGTCAGCGGGGGCGGTGGGATTGATGCAGCTGATGCAGGCAACTGCCGAACGGTATGGGGTCTATGATCGTAATGACCCTGAACAAAACGTGCATGCAGGCACGCGTTATTTAAGAGACTTATTAGATATGTTTGATGGTAATTTAGAGCTTGCTGTCGCTGCGTATAATGCGGGGGAAGGGGCGGTTAAAAAATATAACAACCAAATCCCGCCCTATCGTGAAACTCAAAATTACGTAAAACAAGTCTTGGCTTTGTATAATAGGTCATTGCAGCAATAGCCTTGGTGTTTAAGTTCACGACTTAATATTTCTCTTGCAGACTATAGCCACATACTTTATTTGCTAAGCAAGCGCTCGGCTTCAGTTTTAGCCACTTTGTCACGTAAATACACAGGTAAAGCCTCAGTGACATCGACCGCTAATCCCGTGTGATAGCCCAGAACGCCTAGTTTTGCAATTGCTGAGGCTCTTGGAAGTGCGTCGGGGTGAAATTCTACTAACTGGTTAGGTTTATCTCTCAGTAGTTGCTCACGATAGGCGCCCCAGCCTGAGCCTACACCTGCTGCCAGTTCGTTAGGGAGTGCGACTGCTGCGGGTGGAATCACGCATTCAGGTGCGTATAACTCGGCGTACCCCTCGGGACTTTTATGGTAAATACCCCAAAAAACTTCACCAATACGGGCATCCAATGCGGTAAATGCGCTGGATAATTTATACGTATCAAAATAGGCCTGCGCTAACGCTGCGAGTGTTGAAACAGGAACTACAGGTAAATCGGCACCCAAGGCAATGCCCTGCATGACTCCGGTTGCAATTCTAACGCCAGTAAAAGAACCTGGGCCACGACTAAAAGCAATCGCATCCAATTGTTGCGGCCGCAATTGTGCTTCGGCCATTAAGCTATCAATCATAGGCAGTAATCTGCGGGTATGAATTTTGGGGGCCAGTTCAAAGCATTCATGGATTACCCCATCAATATATAAAGCTGCCGAGCAGGCCTCAGTTGAGGTTTCAAGCGCTAATAACTTCATTGTTAGTTCCAATTAACTGAATGAGCGCATTATACGTGAGCATGCGATGCGCGGGATGATCATGCGTGATTTATAGTGGCTTATCTATCTAAGTATTTGATTTTATAAATAATAGCTTGCGACAATATGCAGCATTGTTTAAGCCTAAGCAGTCATTATAATTTGATAACTCAATTAAACAATACAGCGCTTTGCGCGGGACACTTATAATGTTAAAGTTTCGCGTCTAAAAACTACTACTGTTCGTGGGTTATGAAATTGAAAAATTATTATAAGAAACTATTTTATTTTATATTTTGCGTAGGCTTATTGGGTGGCTTAGTCAGTTGCTCGGATAATGCAGAAGATAAACAAGCTGAAAAATCTCAGGCCGTAATTTTTAATCCGTTTGATCACTCCCACGATGAAGTTGTGACAGATGTGGTTAAGCATAAATTTGAGCACGTTTTTGCCAGTGATTGCGTAGCACGTGAAGTCAAACTGGCAACCGATAAAGAAGACGCGCGTACGCGTTTTGAACAGCCTTGTATGTGTATTGCGCAATTTTTGATGAAAGATTTAACTGCGCAAGAAGCGGAGCGGTTTTTAAATGAACATAAAAACGCGCAGTCGTTACGTATTAAATATGATAATGCCGCTTATCACTGCTTGCAGCAAAAAGAATTGCCCAAAGGCCCAAAATTGTTTGGTAAACCTTAAGCGAGTCACTATTGAATTGTCCGATGTTAACAAACGTCGGACAATCCCCTTCAGTTAGGTTCAGCTCGGATGATGATGCCTTTTTGGGCTAAATCTTGAAAAGTTTGCGTGCCTGTTTGTATTAACCATGCGGGATTAGGATGCTGGGTTTCTTCGGCCAATTGCTGTAAATAGCTTAAGCCCGTTAGACCGGGTGTAGTTTGTAGCATTTCCATTAGACGGTAGGTTACAGGTGCTAAGTGTAGAAATTTGACATCATCATTAGCAGCGCGATAAACGCAGATTAAAGTGTATTCTCCGGTTTTTTCATTCGGAATAAATGTAGGTGCGATTTGGTGTACCGGATATTGGTAGGCGAGCGGCCATGCTAAGGGGGAGAGTGCAAGTTGGACTTGAGTGATGTGCTCGACACTTTGGGTATCTAGAAACTGCGGATCTTCTTGCGCGATTGAAAGCGCCATTTCGACCCATTCATAATGTGCAAGTTCTAATAAAAACGGAAAGTCTTCTGGATCTTGTCGCTCGTTTTCGAGGTAATTAATAAATTCTTCCGGGATTTCTGCAAAATAGGGGCTGCTACTGTGATGCTGCGCGTAAAAATCCCTGACAAGTTTTAACCAAGCGTCATCGGGTAATAAGGTTCGAATAACTGGAAAATTGGTGCTGAGAAAGCTTTCGATATTATTAAACATTAATTCTGCATACACTGCGATGCGGGCATGCGGAATATCTGAAGGCGCAGGATTATGCTCGGGGTTACGAATAAACGCGGTGAATTCAGCTTGTTTTTGTTGAAAGCGTGGGTAAGTTTCAGGCGGATTGTTGAGCATGCTGCTGATCCCAGGCAGTTTGAATATTTTTGATGACGGCGACTTCTTGGCATAACTCAGTCAGAGGCGGCAGATTAAAGTCGCGTTCTAAGAGCGTGGGAAATACACCGTAAAGTTCGTAAGCTTTAGCGAGTAGTTTCCATACGGGATCAATCACGGTCGCACCGTGGGTGTCGATCAAGAAATCATCCGCTTCAACATAATGACCCGCAATATGGGCATAGGCTATCCGTTGCGCCGGAATGGCCCGCAGAAAGGCTTCGGCATCATATTGATGATTGACGCTATTAACATAGATGTTGTTAATATCCAAAAGTATGTCGCAATCGGCTTCACTAATCACGGCATTAAAAAAATCAATTTCGGACATTTCTTGCCCAGGGGCTGCGTAGTAAGAGACATTTTCGATCGCGATACGTTGTTCTAAAATATCTTGTACGCGTTTTATTCGGTTGGCGACATGCAGGACAGCGTCCGAGGTAAAAGGTATTGGCATCAAGTCATATAAATGCCCTTGATGGCTGCAATAGCTAAGGTGCTCGCTATAAAATTTTATTTGGTGTAGCGCTAGGAAATCTTTGAGTGCGTATAAGAATTGTTCGTCCATTGGATCGGCACTGCCAATGGAAAGGGATAAGCCATGACAAATAAAGGGGTGTTTTTCAGTCATGGCGCGAAATTGTTTGCCAGACTTGCCGCCTGTGAGCATCCAATTTTCAGGGGCGACTTCAAAAAAATCAATTGCAGGCGACGCTAACTCGACAATTTCATTTAAAAAACTGCGGCGTAAGCCTAAACCTGCACCTTGAACTGAATTTAGAATTGTGTTCATTAGAACACCTATAGGTAGAAGTGGATTGCAGTAATTAAATACTGCTAAGGAACAGTAGGTGGAATCACGTCCTTGTGATTTGGGGTGTAGCGCTTTATTTCATTTTAGCGCCGCAAGCCATATCCATGGCTTTTTTATCCATAGCAC
>SXIZ01000271.1 GCA_005779525.1 Methylococcaceae bacterium | reverse complement strand
GTTTATTTTTTTGCAAGATCTGCGTTCTACGCTAATCCCTATTCTGGCGGTACCCGTTTCACTGATTGGGACGCTGTTTTTTATGCAGCTGATCGGTTTCTCACTGAATTTAATTACCTTGTTTGCGCTGGTACTTGCCATTGGGATTGTAGTGGACAACGCCATTGTGGTGATCGAAGCGGTACACGCTAAAATGGAGCATTCTGATATGGGGCCTAGAAAAGCCACAGAATCGGCAATGCGTGAAATCAGTGGTGCGATTATCGCGATTACTCTAGTGATGGCCGCGGTTTTTTTACCCGTAGCGTTTATGGAGGGCCCAACAGGCATTTTTTATCGGCAATTTTCCTTGACGATGGCAGCAGCAATTGTGCTTTCAGGCGTCACCGCGTTAACCTTAACTCCGGCGTTGTGTGCGTTATTGCTTAAAAAAATAACGCACACTGAAGCCAAACCCACCACAGGACTTCAAAAATTCTTTCAGGCATTTAATCTTCGTTACACACAGCTTTCGGCACGCTATCAAGGGCTGATTCAGCGTATCGCTGACCGTAAAAGCATTACATTTGGCATTATTCTAGGGTTTTCCTGCGGTGTCGGGGTATTGGCTGGGATTGTGCCTATGGGATTTATTCCTGAAGAAGATCAGGGCACTATTTACGCGAATGTCACGACACCCTCGGGAGCGACGATTGAGCGTACTGAAAAAGTGATTGATGAAGTACAAGCGATTGCGTCTAAATTAGCGACGGTAAATTCAGTGTCAAGCTTGGCGGGGTTTAGTTTATTATCCGATGGTACGGGTGCTGTTTACGGTATGAATTTGATCAGTCTAAAAAACTGGGTCACCCGAAGTCGTTCGGATAAGGACATTATTCGAGAACTTGAAGCCAAAACGCAGCATATTAAAGATGCCAGTATCGAATTTTTCACGCCTCCTCCCGTTCCAGGCTACGGGAACTCAAGTGGGATTGAAATGCGCTTATTGGATAAAACTGGGCAAGAAAGTCTGAGCCAGTTACAAAAAGTTGCGGATAGCTTTGTGGACGAGTTGAACCAGCGTCCAGAAATCGTCAATGCCTTTACAACCTTTAATTCTACTTTTCCGCAATATTTACTGCATATTGATGGCGATAAAGCCGCGCAAAAAGGCATTACGACAGAAAATGCGATGAGTACTTTGCAAACGATTATCGGGAGTGAATATGCTACGAATTTCATTCGTTTTGGGCAATTGTATAAAGTGATGGTACAGGCATTACCGGAGTACCGGGCGCAACCAGATGATCTTCTGAAGCTGTATCTTAAAAATGATGTCGGTAAAATG
This sequence comes from Methylococcaceae bacterium, assembly GCA_005779525.1. GTDB lineage: Bacteria > Pseudomonadota > Gammaproteobacteria > Methylococcales > Methylomonadaceae > SXIZ01. The sequence continues at coordinate 2,304 of SXIZ01000271.1, read as the reverse complement.
GTGCCTTTCTCCTCGTTTTTACACATTGAAAAAGTCTACGGCCCGGAACAAGTCACGCGCTTTAATATGTATACCTCTGCCATGATTAATGCCCAGCCAGCTCCCGGGTATAGTAGTGGTCAAGCTATAAATGCGATTAAAGATTTGGCAGCACAAAAGTTACCTAAGGGGTTTGGCTATGATTGGGCGGGTTCGACACGCGATCAAGCGAATGCTGGCAACCAAGCAATCTATATTTTTGTCATTTGCCTGTTGTTTGTATATCTGTTGCTGGCTGCGCAGTATGAAAGTTTTCTATTGCCTTTAGCGGTGATTCTGTCGTTACCGATTGGAGTGTTTGGTGCATTATTTTTTCTGTTAGTGATGCACTTAGAGAACAATATTTATGCCCAAATAGCGATGATCATGCTGATCGGTATTTTAGGTAAAAATGCAATTTTGATTGTTGAATTTGCGACGCTACAGCATCGACTGGGTAAATCGGCATTTGAGGCTGCAATCGAGGGAGCGACCTTACGATTACGTCCAATTTTAATGACCTCTTTCGCTTTTGTTGCTGGCCTGATTCCCCTGATGTTTGCCAGCGGTGCGGGTAAGATTGGTAACAATACTATTGGCTCAGCGGCGGCGGGTGGCATGCTCTTCGGAACTGTGTTTGGCGTTATCGTGATTCCTGGTCTCTATGTTTATTTTGCACGGCTTGCGGAGAAGCATAGGCATGGAAAAACTAAAGAAGAAGCGGCCTTTACCGAAACTCTGTGATGAATTATGAACACTAAAATTCGGCGTTGCATACAATTAGCTTTGTATATCCTGTGTCTGACGGGCTGTGTCAATCTCGATACGCTATTAACGATCCCGGAACCCAAACTTCCAGAGACTTTTAAACAGCCCAATAGCGTAGCGACTATTGCAACGCTGAATTGGCGCAGCTACTTTGATGATCCCCGTTTGGTGGAATTGATTGATGCGGCGGTTAAAAGTAACAATGATCTACAAATCGCCTTACAGCGCATTGAATCCTCACGTTCCAGTATAAAACTCGCTAATGGTGCGCTGTTACCGCAAGTAGGCTTAAATATCGGCGGCGGGGTCCGTAAATTTGGTTTGTACACCATGGATGGTGCAGGCAATATCAGCACAGAAATTACCCCTGGCGAAACAGTGCCAACACACTTGCCTGATATTTATGTGGGTCTGCAAGCGTCTTGGGAAGTGGATATCTGGGGTAAGTTACGCAATCAACGTCAGTCTGCTGTAGCGCAATATCTCTCAACGATTGAAGGCACTAACTTTGTGATTTCCTCGTTGGTCGCGGATATCGCGATGTACTATAACGAGTTGATTGCCTTAGATAAAGAAATAGACATTATTAAGCAGACTATTCAGAAACAGCAGGAAGCTCTGGACGTTATCAAAATCCAAAAAGAAACTGGGCGAGCTAATGCCTTGGCGGTCCAGCAATTTCAAGCCCAACTGCTCAGCACGCAAGCGTTAGAAAAAAAAGTGGTACAACAAGTTGTCGAGCTTGAGAATAAAATCAATTTTTTGTTAGGCCGTTATCCGCAACCGATTAAACGTAGCAAAGACAGTTTATTTAAGGCACTCCCTCGGCAAATTGTGGCGGGTATGCCTTCGCAGTTATTAGCCAACCGTCCAGATGTGCGCGCCGCAGAACTACAAATTGCAGCCACTAAGTTTGATGTCCAAGTGGCCAAAGCCGCTTTTTTTCCGAATTTTAATATGACTGCTGGCTTTGGTTTTCAAGCATTTAATCCAGAGTTTTTATTCATGTCGCCTGCATCGATTGCGTATTCGGTGATGGGGAGTTTAGTTACGCCTTTGATTAACCGTAATGCACTGGAAGCACAGTTTAATACCGCTAAAGCGAATCAACTGAGCGCGATGTATAATTATCAAAAAAGTATTCTGAATAGCTATGTGGAAGTGGTGAATGAGCTTTCGAATATCCATAATCTGCAACAAATACATGCGCTTAAAAAACAGCAAAATGAGGTGTTACAACAATCTGTCAGCACCGCTAACGAGTTGTATAAATATGCTAAAGCGACCTATTTAGAAGTGTTAATTGCGCAGCAAAATGCATTGCAATCCAATATCGAATTAATCACGGTCAGTAAACAGCAACGTTTAGCCGAGATTAACGTGTATAAGGCTTTAGGGGGTGGCTGGCGTTAGAAGCAAGTTGCTCTGGCAATTTTGAGCTATTGAGTGACTCACTCACGTGGTCATCGATGGGTGTGACGGGGTGAACATTCAGGTTACGGTCAGTATATGGCTGGT
>SXIZ01000270.1 GCA_005779525.1 Methylococcaceae bacterium | reverse complement strand
GGTATTAAATTTTTCCCAACGCTCCATTGGCACTTTCAATGCCTACCAGCCTAAAAACAGCCCAAGCACAATATGAATTAGTTGCCGCAAGGGATAATGCAAAATTGAACCCGCAGTTTTTAACCCCAAATGTAACGATGCTGAAGACACCATGACATAGCCCAAAATCAACAAGCTCAGGGTTACAACCAGCAATATCGAATCAACATGAAAAGGGAGCCGATGTACATAGCGTTTCATGCAGGTAATTCCAAAACGGCTTTGGCAAACTGGTTACCTCTATCTTTATAATCTTTAAATTGATCCAAACTGGCACACGCCGGGGAAAGCAACACCGTGTCACCCGCTACCGCTAATTCAGAAGCCGCTTTCACCGCTTGTTGCATATTTTTTACCACCGTCGTAGGCACACAACCTGCTAGAGCCGCATCAATTAATGGCCCATCCTTACCCATCAAAATCACACTTTTAACTTTAGCTCTAATAGCAGGCACCAATTCTTGCATGTCCGCACCTTTTGCATCCCCGCCTGCAATTAAAATCAGAGGTTTGATATACCCTTGCAAAGCCGCAACACACGCCCCGATATTGGTTGCTTTAGAATCATTAATCCAGGTCACTTGCTTGACGACACCCACTTTTTGCATGCGATGCGCCAAGCCTTGAAATTTTTTCAACGCCTTACACATACTGGCATAATCTAAACCGACCGCATACCCCAATGCTAACGCCGCTAATGCATTAGCGACATTATGACCCCCTTCCAAAGGCAATTCGCTCACCGACATTAAGCGTTGTTCTTGATGTACTAAATAATCAACCTCATCCATGGTGGCCACGGTAAAGTCCGCCTGCGAACCCGCTAACCCAAAGGTTAAGTAAGTACGCTGCTCACGTCCCTGTCGCATAGCCATCACGACGGGATCCTCAGCATTCAACACCAAAACGCCGTCGCCATTGAACACCGTGGCTTTTTGGTGTGCATAATCAGCAAGACCATTGTGTCGATCCAAATGATCGGCACTCAGATTCAATACGGTTGCCGCTTTTGCATTTAATTTTGTGGTGCGTTCCAATTGAAAACTTGAAAGTTCTAACACATAGTTCTCTAGTTCGGGCTTGAGCAAGTCTAATGCTGGCGTGCCCAAATTTCCGCCTACGCCCACTTTGCGTCCCGCGGCTTTAAACATGTCGCCAACCATAGTAGTCACAGTACTTTTACCGTTTGAACCCGTGATGGCAACTACATTTTTATCTGCTACAGCGCAGGCAAAAATATCAATATCGCTTAGGCAAACGACACCTCTCGCTAAGGCCTGACGAATTGCGGGCTCATTTAAAGTCACCCCGGGGCTAACAATCAGATGTGTGGCGACGGCAAACGCTGACGCGTCAAATCCTCCGGTGAAAATGGGCACTTCCGGGTAACGCGCCGTAAAGTCGGCCATTAAGGGGGGCTTGCTGCGACTATCGACAATCGCAAAATGTAGCCCCAATTTTTCCAGATAACTGGCCACAGACACGCCAGTAATTCCAATGCCCACGACCACCACTTTAGAGCTAAAATCTAATCCAAAATGCTGCTCTAACCTCGCTAAACAAAGCGCGTCAAAATCTTTGTCCAGTGGATTAGTGTCTAGATCGGTGGTTTCAATGAAATTCATCGTCTTCAACGCAACTTCAAGGTTGCCAAACCAATCAACACTAAAATAAAGGTGATAATCCAAAATCTGACGATCACCCGCGGTTCCGGCCAACCTTTGAGTTCAAAGTGATGGTGGATTGGCGCCATGCGAAAAACACGTTTCCCCGTTAATTTAAAGGACGCAACTTGGATAATGACGGAAACCGTCTCCATCACAAAGACCCCGCCCATAATCATGAGCACAATTTCTTGTCGCACTAAAACAGCCAACACTCCCAGTGCGCCACCCAATGCTAACGCACCCACATCGCCCATAAAGACCATGGCTGGATAGGTGTTAAACCATAAGAAACCTAAACCTGCACCGACGATGGCCGAGCAAAACACAATCAACTCACCCGCTTTAGGTAAGTATGGGATCGCCAGATATTGCGCAAAATGGCTATTACCCGATAAATAGGCAAAAACGCCTAAGCCTGCCGCTACCATCACGGTTGGCATAATGGCCAAACCATCTAAGCCATCGGTTAAATTTACGGCGTTACTGGTCCCGACAATGACAAAGTAACTCAGAACAATATAGCTCCAGCCCATGTTTAACATCACGTGCTTGAAAAAAGGCACAATAAACTGCGTTTCTGCAGGGACAGTGGCTGATTGGTAAAGAAAAATGGCGGCCGTTAATCCAATAGCAGACTGCCAAAAATACTTGGCACGCGCGGACAAACCTGCACTATTCCCTAAGGATATTTTTTTATAGTCGTCCATGAAGCCAATCACGCCATAGCCTAAGGTCACCGCTAAAATCACTAATATGTAACGATTACTCAGATCGCCCCATAAAATCGTGCTGACACCGATGGCGATTAAAATTAGAGTTCCACCCATGGTTGGGGTGCCAGCTTTGCTAAAATGCGTTTCTGGACCACAGTCTCTCACCATTTGCCCAATTTTTTTACGCGTTAACTTGCGGATCATGAACGGGCCAATCATTAATGAAATGACTAAGGCGGTCAAGGCACCCAAAATTGCACGAAACGTCAGATATTGAAATACCCGAAATCCTCCACCAAAATTCATTAAATAATCAAACAAATACAATAACATTATTAATTTCCTGTGGGTTCACATAGACCAGCAACCACATTTTCCATTTTCTGTAATCTTGAGCCTTTACATAAAATTATCGCCTCTGGCGTTAACTCACGTTGCAGGGTCGAAATTAAATCAACTTGTTCAGCAAAAAATTGTCCACCCGCACCGAAAGCGTTCACCGTGGCCTGAGCTAAAGCGCCTGTAGCAAACAAACGCTTTACGCCAGAATTTTTTAAATATTCACCCATCTCAGCATGAATGTTTTCACTGTCTGCCCCTAATTCACCAAATGCGCCCAAAGCGACCCAGGGCTCCCCCGGACTCTCCAGTAGCACTGCAACCGCCGCCTTTAATGAGGAAGGATTCGCATTGTAGGTATCGTTAATCACGATATTGCCCTTTAAGCCTAATACTGGCTGCATACGGCCCTTGACCGGACGCATGGCTGCCAAACCTTGCTGAATTTGCGTTAAACTCAAGCCTAAGGCTAAAGCCGCCGCACTTACTGCTAAGGCATTTAATACGTTATGTCGCCCAGCTAAATGTAAGCGAATGTCTATACTGCCTTGAGGCGTTGTTAATTCAAATTGTGTGACAAATTCTGCCCGCACCAATCCAACCTTTATTGCTCGAGCACTCACGTCGGCAGCGTCACCTAAGCCAAATGTGATAATTGCACGCTGACCCACTAAGCCACACCAAAAATCGTAAAATACATCATCACAATTTAAGATGGCCGTTCCAGTAGGTTTCAAATTCTGTAATAACTCACCTTTGGTTTTAGCGACACCTTCAAAACTGCCAAAACCTTCAATATGTGCAGCACCTACATTAGTAATAATCCCCACATCAGGGCTCACGCATGCACTGGTATCTGCGATTTCTCCTGGATGATTGGCTCCCATTTCAATCACGGCAAATTGATGCTGCTCGCGTAAGCGAAATAAGGTCAGCGGCACACCAATATCATTATTCAAATTACCTTGGGTAAATAGCACCGAACCTTGCGTCGCCAATACCTGCGCCAACATTTCTTTCACCGTGGTTTTACCATTACTGCCTGTAACCCCGGCGATTTTCAACCCTAAAGTTTGCCGCCAAAACGCGGCTAATTGCCGTAGCGCAAGCCGAGTATCCGCAACATGGATAACAGGCACGGTGCTGGTAACATTTTTTTCTACAATGGCAGCACTTGCGCCCGCAGAGACAGCATCAGCAACAAAGTCATTGCCATCAAATTGCGCACCTTTAATCGCAATATACAAATCGCCAGCGTGTAAGGTGCGGGTATTAATACTTACCTGAGTAATATCAACCTCAAGGTCTGCGCCTATAAGCTTGCCAGACACTACCTTAGCGATCTCGCTCAATAACATTGCCATTAATAACGCCCTCTTTGCGCCAACCAGTGCTCCACAACCGTTGCATCTTTAAACGGCAACTTCTGATCACCCATTTCTTGATAATCTTCATGCCCCTTACCGGCAATCACTAGGCAATCGTTCGGGCTTAATTGCGCTAAGGCAAATTCAATTGCCTGCGCACGGTCTTCAATAACTTTTAGCTGTTCTGGTTGCTGACAACCACTTACAATCTCTTGCAGAATACTTTGTGGGTTTTCGGTACGAGGGTTGTCATTAGTCAAAACCACAATATCCGCATACTGTTCAGCAACTTGTCCCATCTGCGCTCGCTTCCCGCGATCACGGTCACCGCCACAACCAAAAACGACCCACAGCTTTTGCTGACAATGCTCACGCGCACTTTGTAATACTTTTTGCAAGGCGTCCGGAGTATGCGCATAGTCCACAAAGATTAATGCGCTTCGGGAATCACCCAAGCGCTGCATACGCCCGCACACCGGAGCCAATTGTCGCAATTGCCGGGCAATAGTCGCTAATTCAAAACCTAAAGCCAGCAAGACTGTCGCGACTGCTAATAAATTTTCGATATTAAATGCGCCGTAAAATGGAACTTGAACCTCAAAGCGTTGGTCCAAATAACATAAATCAAACTTTAACCCTTCTATCCCAGTATGCACCTGCTCAGCCCAAACAGTGCGTATAGCCCGATTGTTTATGCCTTTTGCGCTATAGCTCCAAATATCGACATTTGCAGGAATGACCTGCAGAAAGCGTGGATACAGCACATCCTCTATATTCAATACTGCAAATTCGGTATCTGTTTTAACAAATAAACTCAACTTAGTAGCAATATAGGCTTCCATGGTGCCATGAAAATCAAGATGATCACGACTAATATTGGTCAAGACCACACCCTTAAATTTCACAGCATTGACTCGCCCTTCAGCTAAGCCGTGGGAAGAAACTTCCATTGCGACGGTCTGTAATTCTTGTTTCACAAACTCAGCTAACATCGTTTGCGTTGTTAATGCATCTGGCGTCGTATAACCCGTAAGTTCAAGCGCTCCCCAGCGCCCCCAGCCAAGCGTACCGATCACACCGCAATGGGGTAACATCTGTCCCAAAAACTGACTGCACGAGGTTTTGCCATTGGTACCCGTAATCCCAATTACCGCTAATTGCCGTGAAGGTTCGCCATAAAATCTGGCTACAATCGCTCCCAACTTAGCATTTAAATCTGCCACGGCTAAAAATGGCGCGTGACGTTCAGGTACTGCAGGCGCTTGCAATGGATCATACAAAATAGCACTTGCACCTTGCGCTAAGACCTGTTCCGCATAATTCAAGCCATGTTGATGTGCGCCAGGTAAAGCAATAAATGCTTGACCTGGACGTAATGCACGACTATCAAGTACTAAGCCCTGAACGTCGGCATCAAAATGCACCTCGGCAAATCCGGCTAATAATTCACGTAATTGCATTACGTTGGCACCTTTTTATCGGTTGCGGCTTTATCCGTTGCTGCTTTACTGTCAAGCAATATGGGCATACTTTCTTCCTGATCAGGCGCAACGCCCATAATTCTTAATGCCCCGGTCATAACCCTTGAGAAAGCGGGCGCAGCAACTAAACCACCATAATATTTTCCAGCACCGGGCTCATCCACCATGACCGCAATCACTAAGCGCGGATCACTCGCAGGCGCCATACCGACGAACACGCCTAAATATTTATCTTCGGTATAGCCCCCGCCTGGATTCAGCTTTTTGACAGTTCCCGTTTTTCCTGCCACCCGATAACCGTCAACACGCGCTTGATAAGCTGTACCATCGCGCATAACTACAGTTTCAAGCATATCCCGAACTTGTCGTGCGGTTTTGACCGAAAAAACCCGCTTTGCTTGTTCGTCCGTATCCCGTTTTAACAATGAAACCGAGTGCAACATACCATCATCAGCCAACGCGGTATAAGCGCGTGCTAATTGCAAAATGGAGGAACTCACACCGTATCCAAACGATACGATGGCCTGATCGAATGCATGCCATTGATGATAATCAGAGAGACTTCCGCGTGCTTCGCCTGGAAAACCAATATTCGGCGCGACCCCAAAACCTAAATTATGGTAAACCTCCCAAAAATATTTAGGGGGCATTTGCAACGCAATCTTACTGGCGGCCACGTTGCTCGATTTTTTTAACGCCTCAGTCAACGTCAAGGTACCGTAATTGTGTACGTCCTTTACCATGTGCTGCCCGATCGCCATCGACCCATGAGTTTCGATTTCAATATGCGGATCGACATAATCGCCATCCAAAGCCGCCGCGACCACAAACGGTTTAACCGTCGAGCCAGGCTCAAACACATCGGTGATTGCCTGATTTTTAAAAACGGTGCCTTTAGGATGTTTTCGGGTATTCGGATTAAACGAGGGTTGATTGGCTGCCGCTAGAATTTCACCCGTCTTCGCATCCAATACCACCATCGTGACTGCTTTCGCCTGATTTTCGACCAACGTCGCTTGCAGTTCTCGAAACGCTAAATATTGCAGACGTTGATCGATACTCAGTTGTAAATCCTGCCCATCCAAAGGCTCTTTAACACTTTCAACTTCCGCAATTACTCGACGAATACCGTCCTTGATCACGCGTTGTTTACCCGGGCTTTCTTTCAAAATATCTTCAAATCCCAGCTCCACGCCTTCTTGACCAACGTCATTGAGATCAGTGAAACCAACCAGTTGTGCAGAAATTGCCCCCGCAGGATAGTAGCGTTTAAATTCACGCTCAAAATACACCCCGGCAAGCCCCAAGTCCTTAACTTTACTGGCTAATTGCGGATCAATCTTACGCGCAATATATGCAAAACGTCTTTTAGGATCGGAATTCAATAATTGTGTGATTTTACCCGCAGGCAGACCCAAGATTTTTTCAGCTTTCTGTAATTGTTCGATTTCCTCGGCATTCAATTCTTGCGGATTAGTCCAAATTGACTGCACAGGGGAACTCACCGCTAACGGTTCGCCATTGCGATCTAAAATTTTCCCACGATATGCAGACACTGAGAGCATATCGACATGCTGGAGTACGGCTTTCTCCTGTAAGAAATTCCGTTCAAGTACTTGCAAATCCACGCTACGCAGCACTAACAAGGCCATTCCTCCAAGCATACATCCGAGCAACACTCTTCGGCGCTTTTCCAGGTCCGCGGGCTGAAATTTAGGTGGTCTGTAAGTATAGGGTCTATACATTTAAGGTTTTAAATAAATTATGTTTTCACGTAAAGGCATCACCAAGTGCAACTGCTCACTCGCAACATTTTCAATACGATTTTGCTCAGTCAAGGTCGTCAATTCCAATTGCAATTGCCCCCACTCAACTTCATAAGCATCCAGATCACGTTCTAACTTTTGTAATTCAATAAATAACAAACGTGATTCATGCTTGTAGTAAATCACCAACAATGCACTGACCAACAAGATCGACAATAAAATCGCCAGACTCACGTTTCTAAAAAAAATCATTTATAGTTTCTCAGCTACCCGCATAATGGCACTACGTGCTCTAACATTAACCTGTACTTCAGCAGGCCCCGCTTTTATCGCCTTACCGACTTTTTTTAGCGCGCCTTTGACTATATCTATTTGCCGCACTGGTAAGCGACCTGGATCATGCTTAGCACCCGATTCCTGCTGTATAAACTGCTTCACAATTCGATCTTCTAAGGAGTGAAATGCAATGACCACCAAACGTCCACCTGGTTTAAGCGCGATCAATGCTTGTCGCAAAGCTCGCTGTAATTCTTCCAATTCTTGATTTATTTCGATACGAATCGCCTGAAATGTTCGTGTCGCAGGATGTTTATGTATCGATTTACCCGGAACCACTGATTCAATTAGTTTAGCTAATTGTCGCGTACTCACCAAAGGTTCGACTTGACGTTGGGCGATGATCGCTGCCGCTATGCGTCTGGCGAAACGTTCCTCTCCATACTCAAATAAAACTTTGACTAACTGCGCTTCAGATACTTTTTCCAACCATTCTTGCGCTGAAATACCCTGCTGGTTATTCATGCGCATATCTAACGGTCCATCGCGTAAAAAACTAAAACCACGCTCTGCAGCATCTAATTGCGGCGAGGAAACCCCCAAATCCATCAAAATTCCATCAAAACTTTGCGTTACCGGAAACTGCGAAAAACACATCTGCTGCAATGTAAAACGCGGGTCATTTGCCAGCGCTTGCGCACTCTCACACGTAATCGCCTCGCAATCTCTATCCAAAGCCAATAAGCGTCCGTTTTCGCCTAAATACTGCAAAATTGCAGTACTGTGTCCACCGCGCCCAAAAGTACAATCTAAATAGCTTCCGTCTTCACGAATGGCAAGGTGTTCTATAACTTCATTTAGCATGACTGGCAAATGTGCCATGAATAGCCTCCAGGCTTAAAATGACAATGAACCTAATTCATCTAAGCCTTCATTATCGTCACTATCCAACCAATCTTGCTCTTTAGCGTTCCAAGCAGCATCGTTCCAGATTTCAAATTTATTTAATTGCCCAACTAGAATTAATTTCTTATCCATTTGCGCAAATTCTCTTAATTTTTCAGGTAACAACAAACGCCCCTGGGCGTCCATTTCACATTCAGTCGCATTTCCAATTAAAAAACGGCGTAATTTACCTGCCATTTTGTTTAAGGTAGGTAATTTACTGATCGTTTGCTCCAAGCGTTCCCATTCCGCCAACGGATACAGCCATAAGCAACCCGGTTCCCCGACACAACGCTCATTGACTGCAACCGTGACAACCAATTGCCCATCAAAATTCTCAAGCAATTCTTCACGATAGCGCGTAGGAATCGCTAAGCGTCCTTTGACATCAAGATTGATTGCACTGATTCCACGAAACAAAACGTAGCCCTAAAAGTTGCGAATAGAGAAATTTTTACCACTTTATACCACTTTTTCCCACAATGAGGACCACTATAGATTTCTAACGGAGGTTAGTCAAGGGTGATAAATAAAATAAGTTTTTCTTTGCAGACAAAGACTTAAATGGTGGGATAATTTGCCAGATATACGCGTAAAACATCACCTAGCAAATGTATTTTTTTCATTAGCTTAAGGGAAAAACTTCACAAACTTTCAAAAAATAGAAACGTTAATAAAGTGGCGATAATTTTAAAAAAAATCGCGTAAATTTTGAGAAATCTGCCAGCTATATCTAAATAACAAATAGGATGTCGTGCTAGCAATTGTGATGCATCTCACACTTTATTTTTCGCAACAGACAAAGTCCCACTAAATCAGTTGGCAATAAGCAGATACAGCGGAAGAAATCGAAGACAGCAATGAGGAATGTGAAGAGTCAGCCTGTAAGCCGGGTTCTGTCGAGAACAGTTATTCATCTAGGCTGCAAGTCACCCAGCAGCTCAAGCAATCTACCCAGGAACCGCGCGGGCCACGCGTCTGTCCCTCTATTTGATCTTGCTCCGGGTGGGGTTTACCATGCCACTTCTGTTACCAGTTGCGCGGTGCGCTCT
>SXIZ01000269.1 GCA_005779525.1 Methylococcaceae bacterium | reverse complement strand
TATTATGCCTTGATTATGGTCTTGATTTGGATCAAGCAGATAGACAAGGAACCTCGATTGAATGACCTCTTTTCGGGTAACACCAAGTGCATCGAATACATTAAAATTTAAGGCATGTTTTTGCGTATTGTTTTTGATGCGCTCAATTTGTGGAGCAGCCTCAATCAATAGCCGACTTACATCATTAAACTTTAATTGTTTGCTTTTTATCAGCAGGTGTTTGGCACTAGCTAAAAAATCAAGATGTTTTTGGTAACTATTGGGTTGATTCATGTTGATGAATATATTTTTGGAGGATTTCTACCAAATTAATGATATTGTTCCGCAGCCATTTGAAGTCGATGGGCTATATCATGCCTAAGTGAAGTCGGTTCAATTATCACAATCCCATCCCCCTGCGACAATATCCACCACCGCAGTTGCCAGGAGTCGGTAACCGTTGCAGTAAGCCGAAGGGCACCATCAAGTCCTTCAATTTTCTGATCCGTCGATAGTGGCGTTTCCTGTAAAATCTGCGCCAGTCCATCCCAAATTTCTGCCTTCAAGCAAATGCTTCCGTTATTGCCAAATTGCAACGCATCTTTAGCAATGTAGCTTTCCAGACTGAAACCCTCAGGCGTTACGGAGGGATATTCGGTTTTGCTCGCGGTGATGATTCGATGCAGCGCATAGAGATACACATCGGTGTAATCAAAGGCTGTCGCCACCAGATAAGTCACGGGGCCACGTTGAACTAGCCCCAAGGGATGTAAGGTTAGACTGGAGGGTTGCTGTGAATCGAATTTTTTATATTCGGCACTTAGTTGCTGATTACGCAATAAGGCTTCCTGAACCGTTTCGAGCACATCCGAATCAAAAGTGGGTGGCAACATGGGCAGACTAGGTGGTACTACAGCTACTTTATGCAGCCATTCTGACGCTTGATTTTCCGCTTCCAGTGTTTCCAGTTTTCTTTTGGCTTGCAGAAAGCGCGGTTCCAGACTGTGCATCATGGCAGGTGGCATCAGGGTTTTTAATGTACCTTCAACCAGTTGTAGCGATAAGGCTTCAGCAAGTGTGATACTGGGTAGATCGATGGGAACATGCGGTGGCAAACGCCAACCATAGGGAACGCTGGCGTTATTCAAGTCCAATCCAAACGCATCGTACAACTCTATCAGGTCTCTTTCGACTTGACGCTTACTAATGTTATAGCCGTCGCTATTCAGCGCATCAGTCAGTTCCTTAGCGGTTTTGCCTGGGCCGCGCGTTGGCAATAGCTGAAGAAGCGCCCATTGCCTAACCAGAGTGTGACGGGTTTGTTTAGCTGGCATGTTGTCCGCCTTGTTGAAAAAATTGCGCAATCCGTACCATCGCCCAAGTATCCCGCTCACAATATTTCAATAGTTCCACCCTTAAGTGTTCTCGGCGCTCGTCAGTCGTGTCGGGCCGCATGATTTCGGCAAAGCTATCCATAGCCATCATGCCGTGTGCCACTTCCAAATCGTCGTAAGCCAATTCGGGGGCAATGGTCGGCAGCACCGCTTTGATTGACCATGATCCGAACATGTCCGGGTGATAGTAATGCTCTCTGGCCAGCGGCAAAAGATCAAATATGCGATCAATGATGGCGTCAAGGGCTGGTGCCAAATCGGGAAAGTCGGCAGCCAGTTCGCGCACGCGACTTTTTTCGAAAGTTTGGTTGTAAACCACAATGGCGCCGATATTACCTAATATTTCAACCAAGGATTCGGCAAATGCCCGGCGAGGATCATTTTTGCCATCCGCTAAAAAATCATGGTGGCGGATGGTGCCTTCGGCAGATTCAATATGACAGGACCATTGAAAAGGAATTTGCTGGTAAGGTCGGGTGCTGACCCAGATGGGCACCACAAATGTGATGGTTTCAAAATCCAAATAATAGCGGGGATAAGCCAAGTCTTTGAGGACTTCGCCAGCCTGTGGATTGACTTCTGCTTTTTGAGTGATGGAAACCCGGCGTATGCGTTGTTGGGCTGGATTCAAACGCTCTTCGGGTACTTTGCGAAGATCATCAAAGCCTTCAGCACGTAATTGGGCCGCCAATACCTTGCTACGGGGCAAAATTTCAGGAGGATAGCCGTCTTCGACTGATTTTTCAGGGCAACAATACGACCAGAAAGGGCAAGGAAACGGATCGTCGCATTGCTCTCCGGCCTCAATGACTGGCTCTGAACCTGCTAGCGTGTCCTGCGCAGCCGCTATCCAATCAGGTACATCCGCCTCCAACTCGGCGATCAATTCGGAAATATCCGCGTGAGTGAATAGCCCCTGGTAATTGCCGTCGCCACGGTAGATAAAGCCATTGTTGATATGGGCAATTTCGGTACGCGTCACCTCAACCCCGGCATTTTTGCAAACCCAGGCTTGTACGGCGGCATCTTCACAATGATAGTCCTTAACGGATGTCGACGACTTGACTTCAGCCAAGCGATAGCCGTTAACGTCAGGTAGCAACAAGTCCGCTCTTACCAATACATTGTTGGCTTGAAAGGTGGCTTCAAAGATAGCCTTATCGCCAAGGGCCATGACTGACAGGGTATCATCAAGCGCCTGGGATAGATGTTCGGAGTCGATTAAAACTCCACCGGGATAGAATCCCCTGGCGACTTCTCCAGCTTGCGTTCCCGCCGCCATGCGCGCTGTTGCTCCGCTGCTTTCTTCCTGCAATTCCGGTCGATTGATTTGTAACCACAAGCGTTTAGGACATTGACGATGAGCCAGGATGCGCGATTTAGAAAGTCCAGTCATAATGATTTCCTGCATTTTGTTAGTGTCAATACACCCTGTGATAAATATTCGTTGTTCTGTATATGGCGCTTTTATCCAGCCAAAACTCAGCCAACAAATCGTTACGGTTGGATCATCGCAAACCATTATAGATGGGTTGGTTTGTTGTGTTGATAGCGCCCTTTCTATGCTGGATTAAGAAAATAAATTAACCGAGCAGTTTTTTCGTCACTCCTCAATAAGTTAGCTGAATGACGTAAGGCAAGCATGCTCTGTGTCCGCGTCAAAACGCGTCGTGTTATTTTGAATTTTGTCGATTGCTCAACATTTTCCTAACGTCATACAGGAAAAATCCTTCAGGAATGGACTGTTAAACATCTGCGTTGCTAATGCGGCTGGAAGTGATTTTAAAAGGGCAAAACACTGCGACGCATTCTGTCGCGCAATGTGTTTATTATGACTTCCGTCGGATCAAGCAGGCAGCAATACAGACTGTAAAACCTGCTAGAAATGGCAAATACACTGTTGACCAACCGGGCTTGCGGAACAAATTCAAGCGGTCACACTTCCCATAGGATGGAGAAGGACACCAAGGCGCGCAACAGCGCCGAACTCAGCGACTACCCGAAAGGATAACGACGCAATTTGCCTACCTATAAATGCGTTTCGCAGTTTCAATAGGCTAAGTATTAGGCAAATGAAAAAATGCTGTAAAGAAAGGAAAGGCAGTATTTTGCCAGATAATATCTGGCACTCTCTTTAACAAAGTTGAATTTTTCAAAGTCCTGGGTCAAGAGGATTTAGAAATGATATTTCAGTAGTTTTATCATAAATACACGCCGATTCTTTTAAATTTGGGTTATCTACGATAATGTATTGCGCCTAAATCCCCAGGTTTCATCATAGAAATTACTATTTGAAATATTATCATTGAATTAGTTTTAATCGTTAATCGCCAATCCGTATACATATTAATAGATAGGAATTGACATGAATAAATTGTTTGACAATCAAAAGCCAATAGAAATTATTGATAGTCTCATTGAAATAAAAAAAGAAATAACTGATATTGGAATTTCTTGTTATTGGCGAGGAGTGATATCTGGCACTGCAGAAATTCTTCGTGAATTCAATTTTATTAGTGAGAAAGAGTGGGATGAAGCCCAAAGTAGAGGGGATGGTAAATATCAAAATCAAATAAAAAATAGTAAATCTGTTTACTCATACAACGAAGCAGCGTTCAATTTGATGTTTTTCTTTGCGCAATTATCAAAAGCTCAGCGTTGGCAAAAGCGTAAAAATACATGGTTGCTCATAAAAAATAAGATACAAGTTTTCCGATAATACGCATCTACTTTAGAGTTCAAGATTGGAGTCTGTATGAATAGTTCGTTTAGCAATAAGTCGCCATATGAAAAAATTGAATATCATATTCGTTTAATTAAAGAAATTGAAAATGGCG
This sequence comes from Methylococcaceae bacterium, assembly GCA_005779525.1. Lineage (GTDB taxonomy): Bacteria > Pseudomonadota > Gammaproteobacteria > Methylococcales > Methylomonadaceae > SXIZ01. Next base: position 6,054 of record SXIZ01000269.1, on the reverse strand, counting down.
ACGGTGAAAACTTAGCTTTTTTCCAAGGAAAAGCAACTGGAATGCTTTCAGTTTTTTTGAGATTTAATCTAATAACCAATGATTATTTTCATGATGCACACGAGCGTCTGGGTAATTTACAAAATGAACGTACCCCAGAAACCTATTTAGAAGAGAGTGTCAAGCTTAATCGCACATATGATAGATTTAAGTTAAATCCAATGACATTCAGGTGGATTCGGCTAAAAAAATACGTGATAAACTCAACTTCAAAAGAGATCAGCCCATTCAATGGGCTCAATACTGGCATTTTAAAATACTTATTAAAATCGACACATTCAGGCATATTTTCGTGGATATAACTTTTCAGCTAGTTATTCCCTGGCAACGAAATAAAAACATTGATCTAAAGATATATTTGAATATTCCAATACCATTCCTTAGGACAGCGACTAGTCAGGCAGCGGTGGGGTTGGCGCATATGTATTTTGCTTTGTCTATTTCATTACTTATGAGATCAGGTGCGATAGCAAACTTTTGGCGCTCCATGGATGCGAATAACATTAGTAATGTAAAGTCATCGACTTTAAATGCTGATGCCGTTCTGTTCTATTTGAACTGAAATTAATCAATTTGGAGGGTGTGAAAATTAGAATAGAAAATAGCTTACAATTGACAGAAGAAGAGCTTCATCAGTTAATAGATCGGCGTGAAATAAAAACAGACATTACCAACAATTATTTGTTTTGGAACCTTGGTTTTTATGAGGTGAAAATAACTGGCATTAAAAATATTGAATCCTTTTTGAACAATTATATGAAGGACTTACTCCAGTAAGCAATGTATATACAGACTAAATACACCAGGCTGTACTAAATCGCTTATCAAATTAGGTGTTATTAAGCCAATTTTGCGAGTAACCTCACATTTTGACAGGGAAAATTTGGGATGTTAAAACGTGTCGTCATCGGGGTGGCGCCACGTTGCCTCTTAACAAAATCAGTATCACCAAAATACCGTTCATGAAATTAACTCGCAATTTGAAAGGATTCGTAAACATTAAAACTTATAGATCGTAGAAGCAGATAATCACTGAAAAAGAATCACCTGCCGCATTGTCATAAATTGAAATACACAAGCAACGGCATAGTCAAAAATAGGGCTATTTTGAAACACCACTTTCAAGTCACTATTAATTTAGTGTCTTGATAACTCAACACTTTACTGAGTTGGATCGGTTGGATTGCTCAGTAATTTAAACCCAATAAGGTGACCGATATGAAAACGCATAACGTCGTAAAAAATGCTGTATTGGCTGCAGCTATCTCAGCCATCCTTAGCAACACCTCCTTCGCAGACTTTCACGCCAAAGGCGATCTACTAAAAGTGCAACCAGTCGCTGTGTATCACGCTGCCAGGGGTAGCGGACTTGCGGAAACGCTGGCGCAGGTGGCGCAACGTTCGGGCATTAGCTTTAAAATTGGCACTGACTTAAGCCAAGACGTCGTTCAGCAATCGATTGCCGCTAACAACTGGAACGCCGCTGTCAGATCCTTGCTGACAGGCTACAACTATTCAGCCATTACAGAGGGTGACCAGATCAAAACAGTAATCATCATTGGCAGAACCAATGCCGCAGCTGAAAATCCTGTTGAAAACCATAAGGGAGCTTCTCGCGTCGACGATGTAATCGTCATCGAAGCACAAATGAAACCGCTACCCCCGAAATACAAAGACTTCCCGGCGGGTTCCGTAACGGCGATTGGCCTGCCCGTCGATAGAATGATGAAAGTCGATGACGAATCATCTATCACACTAGACCTGCCGATGGGGCAATTCAATGTCACGCATGACCATACGGTTGCCGAGTTGGATGGTAGTAAAACCTGGATCGGTTACCTGCAAAACGAAGGTGAAGGTTACCGGGTGTACTTGTCTAAAGGCGCAGCAGGCACTATGGGCATGATTACCACCCCTGACGGAACCTACAATATTGAATCCAGCAACCAGGGTATCTATTTAATCGACACCTCCAAGCTACAGCATACCGGGTTCGATGGTGACCAAATTGCGCCCTCTGAATCGATGTTGAACCAGATTGCACTTAATTCGGAGATGATGGATGCCACACAGACGGAAATCGATCAACTCCAAGTTGCTGTGGATGCCGCGAAAAAAACCTTGGATGCTGCCAATGCAGAGGTAACCAAGTACACTGATTTACTTGCTCAATACACTGCGCAATTGAATACGGCACCTAATCTAGCTGCGGCAACTACCGCTAAAGACAACGCCTCCAAAGCTTTAGCAGAGGCCACTGTTGCTAAAACTAACACAGCTAATGCATTGACCACAGCGACGGCTGCCAGGGATAAAGCGGCGGCAACATTAACTGCAACGACTACGGCCAAAAATGCTGCTCAAATAGCGTATGACGCTAAAAACAATGCAATCACACAAGCAAAAGCGGCTTTGTATAAAGCTAGCGCTACAAAGATCGCGTTGCAATCGGTCATGAATGACAAGTTAGCGGCGAGAAATGTCGCCAACACTAAGCTCCAGGCAGATATTAGCGCTAAGGCTGCTGCAGAAGCCGTAGTAACGCTGGCAAGTAGTGTGAAGAGTAAAGCCCAGTCGGCTGCAACCCTGGCTAATACGGCTGTTAGTCAAGCTAGGAACGCTTTAACGGCGGCTCAAGCCAGTCAATCCACCGCAAATACCCAGCTGGTAGGCGCAAAAACGGCAAGTGCTAAATCAACCGCCAATGCGGCATTAGCGAAGGCAAATGTGGCACTGAGCGACGCGCAAGCCAAGTACGATACGGCTTTAGCCGCGCTGAACACAGCCAATGCAACACTAGCAAGTGCGACAGCCTCCTACAATGAAGCGGTAGCCAAAGCGCAGGCGGCTAATGCCACCTATCTGGCCTCATCGGCTGCCTATAGGGCTGCGGCCGGTGCTTACACAACCGCAATGAATGCATACAGCAACGCTGCAGTGATTGCGAATAACGCCAACAATGTCTACTCGACAGCCGTCAATGCAATCCTAACAGTTCAATATGCACTGGCAAAAGCCAATTCTGACCTTGCTGTGGCAACGGTTGCGAATAATGGTGCGGTGACTGCATTCAATTCCGCTGTCTCTGCATTAGCGTCGGTGACTACACGTTTTAACAATGCGGCGGCGGCTTTAGCAACCGCAACCGCCAATTACAACGCGGCACTTGCCAGTTCTAAGGTCGACATTAGTTCACTGCAAGCCACTATTAATGCAACCAAAGTTACTCTGGATCAAAAAGAGGCAGCAGCCAAAACCGCGAAAGCGAACTATGATCAGGCAGTAGCTGCTTTGAACACTGCCAAAGCGGGCGGCGTCGATTCTGGTAACGGCACAGGAGGGGGCAGTTCTTCAAGTGGCCCAGTGGTCGATGTGATGATGCTTTATACCACCACTACGCAAACTACAGACTACGCCAAACAACGCATTGCTTTGTTGACGACAGCTAGTAATCAAAGTTACAAGGATTCCGGTATAAATATGACGCTACGGGTGGTCTATACCGAGTCCACCGCTTACAGCGAGAGCGTCAGCAATTCTCAGGCATTGGATGACTTAGCCAATGATCGAAACGAGTTTGCCGGTGTATCGGCGAAACGCGCTCAATATGGAGCCGACCTAGTGTTTCTTTTTCGGCCTTTATACGCGCAAACTCACGGTTCTTGTGGTACGACTTATCTGGAGTTTGCAAATGGCAACCCTGCTAACAAATGGTTGGGTTACGGTACCATCGACGACGGCAGCTCGAAAGACGCTATGAAGGGTTACTACTGCGCGATCAATACCTATACCCATGAAATTGGGCATAGCTTAGGTTTGGTACATGATCGGGAATACTCCAACGCGTCGGGTGTGTTTTACTATTCCTATGCTTGGGGTATCCAAGGATCCTTCGGTACCATCATGAGTTATAAACAACCCGTGATTATGTATTTTAGTGCGCCTTCGTTGACTACTCAATGTAAAAGTCAACCCTGCGGCTATCCAGAGTCTGACGCTGCTCGTAGCTCAGATCAGGCGAAATCGGTAAATTACACGGCACCATTAATCGCCAGCTTTATGCCAACCATGGTTGCCACGCCGGTCTTGAAATAACGCGAAATAAAAGCAGCTCTCTAAACCTGTTGTAAAAAATTAGGCCGTCGATTCATCAAGAGTCGACGGCTTTTTTATGGCTTAAATCTCAGCAGTATTCCTTGGTAATCTTGGTGTTATCTGACGCAGCGTCAAGCTACGCGACTCGTTATGTCGCAACTCAGAGTTATTCTAGCAATTACCTAACCACTCCCAGCAAAAAGGATCATCAAATGACACCCAAACTATTCAGCGCATTGGTTGGCCTGCAAAGACAAATCGAAAATATGGATATTTATCTGCGTCGGCAACGCAGGAAATTCGATAATTTGTTCGCGCAGTTTGAGTCGGCATTTCCTCGTAGCAATAAAGATTTTACTAACGATGAAATCAGCAATCTGCTGCGCCTCAATCAGCGATTGGGGGAACTTGAACTGTATTTATGCAATATGGCTAAAACAGAAAACGAAAAACTGCAGGCGCGTGTAACTGATCCCAACAATCCAGTGGATGATTACGAAATCGACGCCACCCTCTACTTTGTTCTGCGCGAGGACGATCCAGAATTCGATGACAGTGACGACAATTTTTTGACCCAGCGGGATTTCAGCTTGAAAGGCTTGAGTCGGGGCTGCATTGGCGATGGACAGGATTATCGCGAAATTGTGCCTTATTTCCCCGCGGAATTGAACGAAACCGCCCAGTGCTGGTTGTTTCATGACCTCTACGATCACAGTTACGGACTGCAACAGCCGGACTTGAGTCTGCATGACTGCCTGCGCGTGGGAAGCATCTGGGTGGATGTTGCCATTCGACATCAGTCGACGCTGAATATCAAATCTGGCGATTGGCAGTCTCCACTGGCTTTTGGGGATGAGTCATCATGACCACGCCCAACTACATATTGAACTACGCTGCTTTTACCCATCCTGGCAAACGCTTCCGACAAAATCAGGATGCCTTGTTGCTGGATGGTGCGGTTCATCAAAAAGCCGGATTCTGGCATGGGACGGTCTTGCTGGATGAAATGAAGCGGTTTGCCATCGCCGATGGCGCGGGTGGCTTACCGAATGCGGCGGCGGCCAGTCGCCGGTTATTACAAGAACTTGCTGAACTGGATCAAAGCCGTCCACAATTATTACCCCGGCAACGCTTGATTCCGCTGCACAATCGCTTGCTTAAAATCTGCAAAAGCCAGCGGAGTTTTCAAAATGCCGGTTCGACGCTGATTACCGCCGAGTTTGCGCCCGGCGGCCAAATGAGTTTGTGGCATGCGGGTGATTCACGCGGCTATCACTTCGGCGCACAAGGATTACGTCTGTTGACAGACGATCACACCCTGGCCTTTTGTCTTGGCCGATCAGGCAAACACTCATTTGCAAATCTGAAAGATTTCAGCATGACCAATGCGGGAAAAGCCTTGGATAATTTATTCATATTTTCAACCGAAGCCGAAGAACCTTTTATAGGTTTGCGTCTGGTGAAGTTGATGCCGGGTGAATTGTTGTTGATGGTCAGCGATGGCGTGACCCAATATCTGACGAATGAATTATTGGAAGAGTGCCTAAGCGGCAATAATTTGGTCCAGGGCATTAAGCGGATTTTCGACAGCGTTATGACAACGGAAGCTGAAGATAACATTAGCGCGTTGGCAATGTCGCTGGTGAGTCCAAATGATGATAATCCGTAACGCATTTGATCAAAGGGCAATTAGACGATTCGTAACGGCCTATCGGCACCACGTATGCATCTAACTTAATTTGTTGCATCCTGTGACTTTTTCACCAGGAGAGGTTATGGCCGTCCCATCGAAATGGCGTCAGCATATCGAAGCGTGGCAGAGTAGTGGTTTATCGCAGCGGGATTACTGCGCGCAGCAACAGATTAATTTCCGCACCTTCACGGCTCGATTGAGCGAGTATCGAAAATTGCCTAACGTGG
>SXIZ01000268.1 GCA_005779525.1 Methylococcaceae bacterium | reverse complement strand
TTTAGCTTCTTTGCGATTAAAGGCTAAAGGAATATCTTCGCCCGTCAACGTAGCATATGCAATCGCAGTGGTGGTTACTAAAGGAATGCCTTTATAGGCGGGGCCGAAAAGCACATCCGCATGGAGTCCTGAGTTAATGAGTGCTTGGGCGTAGAATTGGCCTAGCTTGGCTAATTGCGCTCCCGTGTTAAATAAACCTGTGTTAAAAAAATACGGACTAATGCGTCCAGATTTAAGTTGAAATTCGCCAAATTTTAGTACCCCACAACTCAGTGTGTATTCGATAAAGTCTTTTTGATAATCAAGCATGCCAGTAGATGAAGTTTAGTGATGTTTTAGGGTTGTTTATTTGGGCGCTGCTTGCTTGCAACGGTAACTGCACCCAATGATTGTTTGGGGCGTTCAGAATCCAAACTGTGAATATGCATAAGATTTTACTATGGCGCAGGTGTTTTATTCAGCGTTGAGTAAGTTTACACATATCTAAAGCTTAGAATTATACGATTAAGTGATGAACTTTTCTAATACACTGTCTAAAAAACTCCATCCTTGATCGGTACAGCGATAGCGATTATCCGTTAATTTTAAAAGTTGTTCGTCTAAACATTGGCTTAATGCAGGCTCTAAAGTCTTGATAGTTAATCCAGTATGCCGTTCAAAATCGTTGCTTGAAAATCCTTGTTTTAGGCGTAACTGATTCATTAGAAATTCAAGTGGCAGCTCACTGGCTAAAAGGGTTGTTGCGGTGCGCTGTGTGGCAAAATGTTGCAGATAGTGTTCCGGGTGCTTGGGCTTGGTGGTTCGGATGATAGCGTTTGGTAAATGCTGGCTGATTTTACCATGCGCCCCTGCGCCAATGCCTAGATAATCGCCAAATTGCCAGTAGTGAGTATTATGGCGGCATTGTTTTCCTGTTTGGCTGTAAGCAGAAATTTCATATTGTTGATAGCCATGCTGCATCAATAAGGCTTGGCATTCGGTTTGGCTGAGGAAAATTTCGTCATCGCTGGGTAATAGCGGTGGGAATTTATGAAAATAGGTGTTGGGTTCGAGGGTCAGCTGGTAAAACGAAATATGACTTGGGTGTAAGTTTATCGCCGTGGCGACATCCTCTAAACTGGTATGCTCTTGCGCATCAGGGAGTCCGAACATTAAATCTAGGTTAAAGTTGGTGAAGCCAGCGCGATGAGCGATTTCTGCGGCTTTAATTGCTTCATCCCCGTTATGAATACGCCCCAATCGGGTTAACATCGCAGTGTTAAAGGATTGCACTCCAATTGAAAGCCGATTAAAGCCTAGCGCTCTAAATTCGCTAAATTTTTGACTTTCAAACGTCCCGGGATTGGCTTCCAGGGTGATTTCAATATCCTCAGACCAAGGAGAACGTGCGCGCAGTCCGGTCAGTAATCGCTCAAAGGATTCTGGACTAAAAAGGCTGGGGGTTCCGCCTCCGATAAAAATGCTTTTAAATGGCCGATCAATGTTAAAACGCGCGCAATCTTGCTCAAAATCGCTTAATAATGTTTCGATATACTTAGATTCAGAGACGGATGGTTTCAGTTCATGCGAATTAAAATCACAGTAGGGGCATTTTTTAATACACCAGGGAATGTGAATGTAGAGGCTTAAATCGGGGAGTGAGCTGTTCAGAAATATATACGCGTAAAAAGGTGGAGAAAACCTTGTTACAGGCAGCAGCGAGTAACAAGGGACCATAGGCTTAGTTGATGGGGCGATGACCTCGGTTTCTGAGGCAGGTATTATACGCGCGTTTGTAATTAGCGTTGGAATCATATCCTTGGGTTGCTCCGCCAGTCAAACCGCCCGCGGTTGCGCCTATCATCGCACCCGCTGCAGGATTGCCAGCAATTGCACCTATAGCAGCGCCCCCGGCAGCGCCTAATAATCCACCTCCGGCAACGCCAATCGCCGCTTCTTTAGCGGTGCCACCAGAAGCATGGGACGCTAATTGCTGACATTCAGCCATGTCTTGGTTCAAGCGATAGGCATTAGGATCACCATAGGGGTCCACCGTGGGGGTCCAGCCGCGTTGTTCGGCACAAGCCGTTAATAACATCATCGGTACGATAAAAATGCGTAAAGTCTTCATAAGTTAAACCTTCAAAATTAATGTGTTGTTACTGTAATATAAAGCGACTGAATAAGATATGAATGCAACTACTCAGGCTCTTGGGTATGTGTAACCTGAGTATGAATACCGTGGACTGCATTTATAATAGGTTGAAATTTTTACCAACGAGGACATTATGGCGAACACCCTAACGACAATTGAAAAACTGCCTACCGCTATCCATCAATATTCTGTGATCTGGATGCATGGTTTAGGTGCTGATGGCCATGATTTTGAAGGATTGGTGCCTGAACTCAACTTTCAGCAAAAACCCCATGTGCATTTTATTTTCCCCAATGCACCTATCCAGCCAGTAACGATTAATGGCGGCATGAGTATGCGTTCATGGTATGACATTGTAGAAATGACCTTAGAAAGAAAGGTCGATGTCGCTGGAATTTACCAATCTGCAGCAGCTATCAATCTATTAATACAGCAAGAACTGGCAAAAGGCATTGCCGCAGAAAATATCGTGTTAGCTGGGTTTTCACAAGGCGGCGTGATTGCTTTGCATACAGCACTGCGCTTTCCACAAAAACTTGGGGGAGTGCTCGCACTTTCAACGTATTTACCCACGATTGCACAATTAGACACTGAAGCGGCAGCAGTGAATGCACACCTACCGATCTTCATGGCGCATGGCACGCTGGATCCTGTGGTTGATATTAGCTACGCCAAACGCGCCAGTGACGCATTGCAGGCGCGGAATTATCCTGTGCAATGGCGGGAATATCCTATGCAGCATAGTTTGTGTGCACAAGAAGTTAAAGATATTTCCGTGTTTTTTACTCAGGTTTTCCCATAGTTGCCAAATTTGACTACACTTAATTGGAGTACTTATCAAAATAGCAAGCTTGTGATCTAGCGAATCGTTAATCAAACTTTATGCTTTGCAAGTGCTGATCCAGTCCAAAGGAACATAAACTTTTTGCTACCTGGCAACTCGGCTGGGTAGAACAACTCTATTGACGGAGCAAGTTTTGAACGACAGGGTGCCTTATTAAATTACAGGAAAGTTTGAGGATTTATGCAGCAAACCATCCTACCTTCGTGGTGGAAAACCAACAAGCCGATTAAACTGCCAGTTTTATCGAAGAATATCCACTTACTTTTGCGTTTGCTGGGCGAACAAGATTTAGATTATCGCGCGCTTTCCCTGCAAGTCAGTTATTATCCCGCAATCGCCGCGCGGATTATTTATTTAGCCAATTCCTCCTGGTCTGCTCCGGCTTCGCCGATTTCTGAACTCGAACAAGCGTGTAATCGTCTGGGATCTTCTGTTGTTCGCACCGTAGGTATTGCGATGGCGATTGCAAACACCTTTGATGCGGGGCGCTGTAAAGGTTTTGATGTCGAACGCTTTTGGTTGAGCAGTATGTTGGTTGCTGATGCAGCGAGTATGCTACTCGAACATATCCCTGATAATGTGTGGCAAGCGGTGCGGGATAAAACTGCGCATACGGCTGGGGTGCTACATTTAATTGGATTACTTTGGTTAGCGGATAATTTACCCCTGGAAACCAGTCACGCTTTACATCTTGCAGACGAGCAGGCCATTAGCTTACAACTCGCTATGCAGCAAGTCTTAGATACCGATTACTGTTCTGCAGGAGCGTGGATTGCAGAACAGTGGAATATGCCTGCCGTCCTAGTGGTCAGTTTACGTGCTCATCGGGATGCAGAATACCGCGGTGCACATTGGCAAATGGCGAGGTTAATCGGCATCGCAGTGAATCTGGTCGAAATTGTCACCCGAACAGATAACGGTGTTATGGCAGCGGAGCTGCCAGATTGTGATTTGTTACAGATTTCGTCTGTAGAGCAACAAAGAGTGTTGAATAAACTGCTGGCACAGCTTGAAAAATCAACGGAATTAGCAAAGCTTATGTTTGGTTAAGCATAGCGATTATCTTAGGAATAGGGATAGTATGTTTGCCGTGTCGATTGGTGCTTGCCCCCTATGAAACCTAGCACTGAGCTATTTCTGCTAATCCTCACAGCAAGTATCCTTGCTGAATCACATTTTTTTTCCAGTCCCACCAAAGTTTTTGATTAATGACTACAATTAAACGTTGTTAAACAAGAAATGAGAGAGATTTATGTTGCATTTGACTATCAAAGCTCGGTTCATGCTAATCGTCATGATATTAATTTCGGGATTTAGTATTTTTGGAGTTTTGACCGCCTACGTTTTGAATACCGTCAGTGTGAATGGGCCAGTTTACAAACGGATTGTTGAAGGTAAGGACATTGTTGCCGATGTTTTGCCTCCCCCAGAATATATTATCGAGTCATTTCTAACGACACTACAAATGTCTACGACATCTGACCCTAACGAGCTCGCAGAAATGGAAAGGGATTTGGGAATCTTGGAAAAGGACTATCATACACGTCATCATTACTGGCAGGCACAACTGCTGGAACCGAATATTGCAATACCGTTATTAGATACCTCCTATCAAGCGGCAATCGCGTTTTATGAGGAAACCAATCGCCAGTTTTTACCTGCATTGCATGCGGGCAATACTCAGCAAATGCATGCTAGCCTGCAAAAATTGCATATCCTTTACGACCAGCATCGCAAGGCTATCAACGAAGTGGTGCGCGTCACCAATGCACGTAACAGCGAAGATGAAGCCCGTACGGTCGAGCAAATTGCCTTTTACAAATTTGGGTTAAGTGGCATTTTTATCTTAAGTGTTTTGTTATCCATTCTAGTCACCGTGTTTATTAGTAATGGAATCTTAAAGTCTTTGAGACTGGGGCAACAGATTGCGAGTGAGATCGCCGCCGGAGATTTACGTCACGATCACGAGATCGAGCAGCAGGATGAAGTAGGTGACTTATTGCGCAGTGTCAAGGCGATGCAGGGTAGCTTACGCCAAATGATTAGCCATATTGCAAGTAATGCCTTTTCCATAGCGAGTATCTCAAGTCAATTAAATGTCTTGGCAGACCAAGTTAAAAATAATTCCGTACAACAAAGTCATGCTTCGCAGAATGTGGCGAGTGCGGTGGAAGAAATGACAGTCAGTATTGCCCAAATTACCCATACCGCTGGCGAGTCAGAGCATTTGGTCGAGCAAGCAGGGTTTATGGCCAGTGAAGGTTATGCCGTGGTCAATGATGCTACGCATGAAATGGGTAAAATTGCGGATACGGTGACTGGAACATCTCAAATTATCAGTGAGCTAGGCAATAGCTCACGGCAGATTACCGAAATTGTGGAAGTAATCAATAGCATTGCTAACCAAACTAATTTGTTAGCACTGAATGCTGCAATTGAAGCGGCCCGTGCTGGGGTGCAAGGTCGTGGATTTGCGGTGGTGGCGGAAGAAGTGCGGAAATTGGCGGAGCGTACCGCGCAATCTACACAAGAAGTGACCACCATGATTGATACCATCCAGCGCAATGCAGATAATGCGGTCGCCAGTATGGAGAAAGGTTCACTCATTGTCACAGAAGGTGTTGTTAAAGCGCAGCGCGCCGGGGATTCAATTAATCAGATTAAATTCAGCACCGATAATGTGATTGCCACCACCGCGAATATGTCGCAAGCATTAAAAACCCAAAATATGGTGGTCAATCAAATTGCTCAGGATATTGAGCACATTGCCAGTATGGTGGTGACCAATAATGGAGCGGTCAAAGAACTCGCCTCGGTGGCCTTGTCATTAGCCAAAATGGCAAATACCTTACAAAGCAGCGTGTCCGAGTTTAAAGTTTAGTTATTTGAAGAATGTCAAGATATTCTAGTTTCGCAGGTTGCTTTCGGTTTTATCGATATCATCCGCGTCGTTCGATGCAGTAAACGGGAGCATCCCGTTTACCCTGCTGCTGTCAAAATGCTTATATTGAATTGATCCCTTATCTACCCGTCTACAATTGCTAACGTACTATTGGGCTGCGTAATTGCCTGCTGCCCAATAGTACTTGGAGACATTTTTGTTTATGGAGCTGAGTTTACTGCGGCTCCGCCTGCGGGCGTAGTGGTTTCAGGTGCAGGGGCAACATTACGTTCACTCCAGCTTTGTCGACCACTCAAACCAGTAAATGTAGCTGGCGGGGCGACCACGGGGGTTGTGGGCGTTGTGGTGCCAGTAGGCGTTCCAGTATTCAGGGTGTTTAAGGTCGTTACCCCTTCAATGGCATCATATGGATCGACGCACACCGCCAGGACGGCGTCATTAAAATCGTTATCTGACGTGTAGCTATAATCGTTATAGGTATTTTTGTAACGATTTAAATCTTCGATGCCCAAGACGAGCGTTTTAGAGTCAGGATCCGATAATAACACCGTGTGGAATTGCAAGCTACTGCCTGCCGTTTCTGGGTTCATGCTTTTCACGGTGCGGAAGATTTGATTAGCTGTCCTGTTCGGGTCTATGGCATTCGACTTCCAACCATTGGATAAAATGGTGAATCCCACCCCTTTGCCAGCTTCGAAACTGCCTAAATCTACAGCATCCCCTATGCTCAAATCACCCCCAGAATTTTTCATGGAAAAATTGGGGAAGATGATTTTTTCCTGAATTTTACTGGTATCCAAGGTGGCTAAATCCGTTTTGGCAAAACTAAAATAGCCCAAGGAATTGGTATATCCGGCGCCTTCAGTCACAAATGCGACTTTAATATTGGCGGGTTTAGTCAACACGATATTGGCTTTATTATCTGTCGTTAATAAAGGCGAGGAGGCGGATAACGCTTGGCCCTCGGGTAATAAGGTCAGTACTTTATTCACGATATTGCTGGGCATGGTACAACCTAAGGATGTAACGGCCAAAGGTTTACCTGTGCTGGCATTATAACTGCCGACGGTCGCCCAGGTTTTGGGAATCGGGGGGCACACGCCACTACTTGCAAAGACATCGTCGTGATGATCGATATGGGTGTTGAGCGCACTTTTACTGATCGTAATCACTTGATAATTTGCTGGATTACCCGGAGGAAAGTGACAGATAGTCACCTTTTTTTTATCGCCCGATAAAGCTGAATTGGGAATAGAGCCGCTTAAATCGGCGGAAGCTTGATTTACAATGGTGAGATTGTATAACAAGCTGGTCATAATTAATTTGAGTATAGTGCTTGAGGTTTTCATGATAACCACCCTGTGCATATTGTTAAAATAGATAGATGTTGTGCATCCGACTTCGGTGGAGATTTACAGTAGCACTTTACAGCCTACGGCAAACTTCGATTTAATGGCTCTCGTAGAGCTGGTCGCGGAATTGCTAGCCGCAATATTAAATTTATAGACTTCTGTGGGGCATTGCGCAGTTGCCAAGCGTGTGCAGGCAATCACATTTTCTGCAGGATCGTCTTGATTATAGGCGGGTGCATAGGTGTCTCCAGTACATTGGTATTCACGATTGTTATACACACAATAGGTGGCCGTGATTTGCGCAGTGGTGCCCGTAATGGTGTCGCCTACAGAGAGCTGATTGGGATTGACGCAGGTTGCATCTGCTGCCGGGCTGACACGTACGGATCGTATTTGTGTTTCTGCTTGATCCAATGCGAACTCAGCGTCGGCAAAGGTTTGGTTTTGGGCGCTCAGGTTGTTGATCATTCTGATCTGATTGCTATTTTCTTGCAGCATACTCATACTGGCTAAGCTGATTAACAATAGCATTACCAGTGAAAATGCCAAGACTACTCCAGATTGGCGAGTTAGATTATGGTTGCGCATCGTATTCACCTTAAATTAGATTGCGTAAGGCAATCGTAGTAGAAACGACTCGATAAATGCTGTTATCTGTAGGTTGATAAGCAACACCGTCTAAGGTATAGGGCACCCGAATTTTACTCAGATGCGTATTTTCACTTTTTAACACTAAGCTCAGTCTGACACTCACTACCTTATTCCATAGGGTATTAGTCCCGAGAGTGGCGGCATCCAG
>SXIZ01000267.1 GCA_005779525.1 Methylococcaceae bacterium | reverse complement strand
AGTAATTGCCCAGAACCATAAAATGCGACCGAATCAGGGCCATATTCAGCGATGGTGTGTGCAAAGGTCTCGGCTACTCGATCAAGTGCCGTGTCCCAGTCTACGCTATGCCCGGCGATTGAGGGCTGTAACAGTCTGCCTTCCAGTTGGATGGTTTCGCCCAAAGCCGAACCTTTGGAACATAAGCGTCCAAAGTTGGCTGGATGTTTTGGGTCCCCACGCAGGGTGAGGCTGCGCTCTCCTGGAATGATGTCGGCCTGGATACCACAGCCAACGCCACAATACGGACAGGTAGTCTGGATAGAATGCATTAGTGAATTATTCGCAATTAAAATGGTGATCGTAATCTTGTAGCGAACGTTTGATCACTTCATGCGCTTCTTCACGGTCATAGACGTGGGTAATTTCGCACTGGTTTTTTTCGCTGGGGAGATGTTTATAGGTCAGAAAATAATGTTTCAGCCGATTGATATATGACTCGGGACAATCGGAAACGTCATTCCATTGCCGATAAAATTCATCCCCTTTTAACACCGCGATAATTTTGTCGTCGGCCTCGCCGCCATCCAGCATTCTAAAACCGCCTATCGGGATGGCCTGCAATAGAATATCGCCATGGGTCACGCTACGCTCACTGAGGACGCAGATATCCAACGGGTCGCCATCGCCGCGCTCCACCACGCGACCGGATTTTAGAGCGGCATACTCAGCGACGCGTTCAGCACAGTAGGTTCTGGGGATAAAACCATACAGGGTTGGAATCATATTAGAAAATTTTTGCGGACGATCAATTTTTAAATAGCCGCTTTCCTTATCAATTTCGTATTTCACGGTGTCTGACGGGACAATCTCAATAAACGCCGTAACGATGTTAGGAATGTTATTGCCTGGATCGATACCATGCCAGGGATGGGCTTTGTGTAAAATATTCATATGAGAGACTGAAGGTTAGTTAATTGGATTAGCCTTTGAACTTCGGCTTAAGCACAGTATTGTTAGTTGCTTAAAATTAATTGCTTGGCTGACCCGGTGGTCTACACCATAATGCCCAATAGGAAAAAAACAGGTTAACAATGCCCCGTGGCTTAAGCTGAGTATTACTGAGCTGTTTTAGCATAGGACTTGCCAAAGATTAATATATCACGCCATGCGCTAATGTTGGTCTTAGATTCCAAGAGTTCCTGATACCACACGCCATCTAGCGTATCGCCATACAGCACTGCACCGATCACCTGATCGGCTTTGAGTACCAGTTTTTTATATACTCCTAGCTCGGGATCGTGAAAGGTTAAGGTCTCGCTGTGGACATCGCCTTGAAAATTCCCAACAGAAAATAATTGAATCCCGGTCACCTTAAGTTTAGTTGCAGTTGGAAGAGTTATATATTCCGCCACTCCATGGGCACTTAAATGGTTTGCACAGACTTTGGCTTGTTCAAATAGTGGCGCCACCAGGCCAAAGGTACTGCCTCTATGTTGTATACATTCCCCCACGGCGTAAATACTGGGATCATAGCTTTGTAAGGTATCGTTGACCACGATCCCGCGTTCACAATAAATACCTGCTGCTTGTGCCAGTGCCATATTGGGGCGAACGCCTATGGCAACCACCAGTAAATCACAGCAAAGTTGTGTGCCATCAGCCAGCTCAACTGCGCGAATGTGTTGTTGTGCATCGCCGATTAATGCGTGTAGTTTAGTCGCCATTTTGAATTGGATGCCACGTTGTTCCAACTCCGCTTGTAACAGTTGCGCTGCGGCTTGATCTAGTTGTCGATTTAACAACACTGCGTGGTTGTGGATGACTGTGACTTGCATACCCCGCATGGCCAAACCATTGGCAGCCTCCAAGCCTAAAAGTCCTCCCCCCAGAACCACTGCATGCTGACTATGCTGCGTGTATGCCAGCATGGTGTTGACATCTAGAATATCGCGAAAACTGACCACTCCTTGTAAATCCCGTCCGGGGAGATCAGGAAACACCGCGTTTGAGCCAGTCGCAATTAATAAGCGGTCATAAGGTGCGACTGTTCCATCTTCAGCGATAACTTGTTTATGGCGACGATCAATGCGTACGGCGGTTTTTTCCGCGCCTGCGTGCAGAGTGATTTGATGGTCTAGGTACCATTGCTGTGGATTGGTGACTATATCCTCTAGGCTTTTATCCCCAGCTAATACCGCCGACAACATGATGCGATTGTAATTGCCATAGGGTTCGGCGCCAAACACGGTGATGTCATACTTGTCAGGAGCGGCCTGCAGTAATTCTTCCACGGTACGGATGCCAGCCATACCATTGCCGATCACCACGAGTTTGGGTTTGGTTGGTATATTTTTCATAGAGTATAAATCACAGCCTATATCGGGATAACCCTAAAAAATTGTGTCATTATTCAGACTCCACCCTAACCCTCCCCTTGTCAAGGGAGGGAATAATTCACCCCCTTGTCAGAGAGTTAATTATCTTATCTCCTCGTAAGATGGATGGTCTAGTTTTCCCCTCCCCTGGTAAGGGGAGGGTTAGGGTGGGGTTCAGGATAATAGGGGTAGATAATAATTATCTATTTATATCATTCCAGAATTAAAATCTGGCTAATGAATATCTATGAATAAATATAAATTTATAAGTGAGCTTTAATAAAGTATTTTATGGCTCAGGTTAATTAAGTTTATTCTTCAGCAATTACATCAATTTTTTTCGGTTTAACCGCTTCGCGCTTAGGAATAATGATTTCCAAAACTCCATGTTTACATTTTGCGCTAATAGCTTCACCATCCGCAGAATCTGGCAAGCTAAAGCGGCGGTAGAAGCTGCCGTGTACCCGTTCTATACGCTTATAACCTTCTTTTTCGGTTTTGGCTTCTGATTGCTTTTCACCTTTGACGGTGAGAATTCCAGCTTCCATATGTACATCAATATCTTCGGGTTTTACGCCGGGAATATCCGCATGTAATATAAATTTATCCTGTTCTTCCTTAATATCGACCGCAGGTGCCCATTCCGCTGTTGAAATTGAGCTTTCAGTATTTTGGCCTTCGCGGGAACGTTCTAATTCTTTTTGTAATTGGTTTAATAAACTCCAAGGTTCATAACGTAAAGTTGCCATTTTCATATCTCCTAGTGTTACAGTTAATATAAAGATATTTAAAAGTGATGATTATCTTTCACCCTGGGAGATAATGGCAATACGTTATTTTTTCAAGGGCATTGCAAATAAATTTATAGTTTAATTCAATCAATATTTTGTTAGCTGGGTTAACTTAATAAGGTGCAAGATAACCCAAGTATTACAATTCAGGTATTTCCATCATCGCCTCAACCACCATCACCGCCGTCCCGCCGACGCGGATGGTTAAGCCTTTTTCCCCAAGATGATCCATTTCCAGATTCAAGAGGCTGCGGCGCGAGAGTTGATCACCTCTATCCACGGCAAAGGTATATGTGCCTTTTTGCATAAAATCAAACGAGCACAAGTACGAAGCAAAGGCGGGCATGGCATTGCCTACGGGGGGATCTTCATGCACTGAGATGCGTGGGCCCAATAAGCGTGCATTAAAGTCGCTATCGGGATAGGGTGTTTTCGGTGCGAATAATAAAATTTCTTGTGCCGCCGTTTGTGGGGCACAGGATTGATGCCAAGCATCAAAATTAAATCGCGCTTTGCGCACACTTTCATAGCGCCAGACCGGGACGATCAAATAGGGCAGCCCACAGGCGACTAATCGGGTACTGTATTTATGATGATCAAGATCATTAATCTCTAAGCCCAAAAAGCTGGCCAGTTCTTCATCCGTGGGTGCAAAGCGATCAATAATCGCCGAGACTTTACGACTAAATTGCACAAAAGTCGGTTTGCCTTGATGTGCAGAAATATTAACCTCCACCTCGCCAGTGTTTTGTTCAAAAATTAAAGGCGTGATAGTGTCATTTAGGCTGAGATCACCGCAACTTGCTAACACATAGGCGCTGGCAATGACGGGGTGCCCGGCAAAGTCAATTTCATTTTGCGGCGAAAAAATTCGCATCCGTCGGCGATTGCTACCGTTGGCTTTACGTGGCTGCACGATAAACACAGTTTCGGTGAGATTCAATTCGCGCGCGATCAATTGCATCTGCAGTTCGTTTAAGCCTTCAGAATTAGGAAAAACCGCAATTTGTGCGCCATTAAAAATCTGCCGAGTAAATACATCGGCGACAAAATATTGATACTTCATGCGAGCTCTCCGAGGAGGATTTCTACCCGTTGTGCCTGCATGCGGACGCTGTAGACTGGAATCTGGATGGTTTCATCCTCCAGACACGCCCCGGTTTGCAAGTTAAAATGTTGTTTATATAAGGGAGATGCTACCACTGGCTGGCCTTGCAGATCTCCGATAATGCCACGCGATAATACATTGGCTTTACCTATGGGGTCAAAGTTACTGAGTGCATATAACTGCTGTGTGGCAGGCAGGTAAAAAATGGCGACTTGTTGCTGCGCTACTAAAGCGCAGACCCCAGCATTGGGTTGTAAATCGGCGACGTCACAAATGTCGAACCATTGCTGCATGTTAAGCCTCCACTACCAAAGCAAAATGTTGACGTTCGTCTTCATTGGCGGGACGAATTTGGCCGCGTTCCTGTACGAAGATGACGTTGCTATCGCGACTATCGCTGTTGATAAAATGGCGAAAGCGTTTGCGTTTTTCTTGATCGGCAATGGTGGTTTTCCATTCGCATTGGTAAGTGTTGATGACATGTTGCATATGGTGTTCTAATTCGGCATTGAGGCCGAGTTTGTCGTCGATAATCACGGCTTTAAGATATTCCAAACCACCTTCCATGTTTTCCATCCACACCGAGGTGCGTTGTAGGCGGTCAGCGGTGCGGACATAGAAGATTAAAAAACGGTCGATGTATTTGATTAAGGTTTCCTTATCCAAGCCCGTCGCGAATAAATCTGCATGCCGGGGTTTCATGCCGCCGTTACCGCAAACATAGAGGT
>SXIZ01000266.1 GCA_005779525.1 Methylococcaceae bacterium | reverse complement strand
GGCGAAAGTTTGGCGGATTTACATTTTGCTCCGGCGGAACTTTATCAGTGGCTTATTCCCTATGCTTCACCCCTGGATTTCATTCAAGATAACACCGCGGTGTTTCAACAATTACAAGCCGGATATTTAGATGATATGGCCTCTGCAAAGGCACTGTCACCCAGCTTTGAAAATACCCACGTGGTAGTCATGATCTTGCCTGACGTTGCCTGGGCCAGAAGAGTGCAGGGCGTTTTTGGCAATGCTTTAGCCAATGCCACGCCCGAAAAAGCCCATGCCATTTTAACTCCAGCAGGTGCCACGGGTTACCAAGTCAGCGTGCGTGCGCCGCTGACTAATAAAACGCAAGCAGATATCTTGTGTGCGAACTTTCCTACTGGGGGTGGGCGACAAGGTGCCGCCGGGATTAACTTTTTACCGCGTGCGCAACTTGAAAATTTTGTCCAAAAATTTAGTGCGACTTATGCAACAGTCAACAACGAATTTTAGATATCAGCTTATGATACGCTGATCGTTTTTGCAGCATAGAAATAATCATGCTGAGTCGCTATCGCGACGTTTTTCTAATCGGGTTCTCGCACCCGAAGGCGAAGTACTTTCTTTTGCTCCGCCTCGGCAACTGCTCCAGGCGTTGCTCTACCTCCTGCATCCATGCAGTCGAAAAGAAAGTACTCAAAGAAAAGGCGGCCCGGTTACCGCTAATGTCTTGCGCTCCTCGTATTTATCGGGGGATGGCAAAAGGGGCGTCCTGCCCCCTTTCCACCGTGCGGCATCCATGCCGCACCCCTTCGGGCTATTCCCGATAAATACTGCGGTGCTCGACGCGGTAAACGGGATTAAATCACGTAACTACGTAACGTCAGATATCAGCTAATATTTTTTGCAAGTCCTCAGCGGATTGCGGTCTATCGTTGGGCATGACTGCCATTGCGTGATCAATTGTTTGCAGCAGTTTGGGGGAAAATTTATGTTGGAATGCTTTCACCGCAGGTTCTAAATCATCCTGTTTAGCGCGTTCCGTGGCAGTTAATGGAATTTTATGCTCTAAACAACTGCGCATGGTTGCCCCCACAGCGTAAATATCTGTCCAGGGACCCAATACTCCCGAACTGGAATATTGTTCAATCGGCGAATAACCTTGCGAATAAATACGATTATGAAATTTCTTAGGATTGGCTGGATAAGGTTGAATTGCGCCAAAATCTAGCAGCAGCGGGTCGTTTCCCGGTCGAATTAAAATATTTGCGGGTTTAATATCTAAATGCATGAAATGATGCTGATGAATGACCCGAATCCCATCTAATAATTGCCTGAAGACTGAGAGCATCCAGTCCTCAGTAATGGGGAAAGTGTGTTCTCGAAGCAATTTATCCAAACTGATGCCGTAATCGTACACCATCACCATACACACCGTGGAATTCGCTTGAAAGAAATTAATCACTTCAACAATATTATGATGTTTTAGTTCTACTAGGACTTTAGCTTCTTCAAAAAATAAAATCCGGCCTTTAATAAACAGTGCTTTAGTACTCTCATCATGCGCCACGACTGAATTATTCCATGTCCGGTGCGCGAGTTTCCGCGGCAAATATTCTTTGATCGCAACTTGAATTTGATCTTCAATCTGCCGGGCTAAATAGACCGAACTGAAGCCGCCGTGAGCTAATTCCCGTTCAATCACATACTGGTCTATAATAGTTCCCGACTGCAGGAAATTCCATTCTTGAGGATAGGTTTCAGGATCGAAGTAATCAGCCATACACAAAATTATCTAAGCACAACGCTAAATTATAGGTGAAAAATGATACGAAGCATGACTGCTTTCGCAAGCAACGAAACCAAAATAGGAGGGCTGACCATAACCTGTGAATTGCGTTCCGTCAATCATCGTTATTGTGATCTCAATTTTAAACTCCCGGAGCAACTGCGATTTTTAGAAGTTGAATTACGCAACCGTATCGTCGAGCAAATCAAACGTGGCAAAATAGAATGCGCTTTTAGTTACAAAAAAAATAGTGTCACCGACGAATCTGGACTGAATATTAACATCCCTGCCTTAAAAGCCCTGCTGCAAGCCACCTCCGAAATAGAACAACATATGCACAGCAGTCGCAGTTTTTCCGCCTTAGATGTCTTAAATTTTCCAGGCATCCAACAAATCCAAGAAATCGACAAATCCGAATTGCAAGAGCAATCGCTGGCATTATTGCAAACCACCTTAACGCAGCTACTAGATACTCGCGAACGCGAGGGCGAACAAACTGCACTGACGTTGGTGGAAAAGTGTCATAAAATGCAAGAGTTTATTCAAAATGCAACCGTCAGAATGCCAGAAGTACTGCTGCAAATTCGCAACCGACTGCTGGAACGCATCAACGAATTAGTCGCTGAACCCAATTTTGATCGCTTAGAACAAGAACTGGTGCTATTAACGCAAAAACTGGATGTAAATGAAGAACTCGAGCGCCTTAAAACCCATCTGCAAGAAGTCTTACGTGTACTTAAGCAAAACGAACCCGTCGGCAGACGCCTGGATTTTTTAATGCAGGAACTTAACCGCGAAGCCAATACCCTCGGTTCAAAATCCGCAGATAAAGAAATGACGCAAATTGCTATAGAACTCAAAGTCTTAATTGAGCAAATGCGTGAGCAAGTGCAAAATATTGAATAAAGCGTGGGGCGGTTCCGCCAAGAATTAACACTTCATACTGGCCGCGAACCCCGCGGCTTTTTTCTGGTAGTTCAAGCGGGTAACATGCTAAATGTTACTACCCAGCATGTATAACGGGCAGCCGTAAAAAAGATCAGAGATCGCTACGTTGCAAAAACGTCGCAGAGAATAGACGGGACTCAATACGCCCTTACTCGGCTTGACCATATTTCCTCTAGGTTTTCTATTTTGGTCTATCGTCCCGTCTGGATGAATAGTACAAAGACTAAACCCTGGTGCCTATCCGTGTAACTACCTGAATATTATCTTTCGGGTTTAGATCTTAATTTGTAAAAACCATCCCTGTATAACTTCTGCGAAACCATGCAAAAAGTTAGCAACTACTCGGCTCCAAACCAAAATTTAATGCCTCAGGTGTGAAAAACTTCACAGAATTACCTAAAAATACCTGCTAAGCTCAGTTGCTCAGAAATTATCGGGCAGAAAAACTGTTTGTGCTCCTAGCGCTAAAAATGACGGCAAGCCTAAAAAGTCATTTATTACCCCTAAGGATCACTGCTTAAGATCACCCAATCAACAGGATAACTATGGACCAGTTAACAGATTTAAAAGCCATACTGCACTCGAAACGTTCCAACATCTACTACCTGGAAAAATGCCGCGTCATGCAAAAAGATGGCCGCGTACTCTATCTCACCGAAGCTAAAGACGAAAACCTCTACTGGAACATCCCGATTGCCAACACCACCGTGATCCTCCTGGGGACTGGCACCTCCATCACCCAGGCTGCCATGCGCATGTTAGCCAGTGCCGGGGTGTTAGTCGGATTTTGTGGCGGCGGTGGTACGCCATTATTTTCCGGCAGCGAAATCGAATGGCTCACCCCACAAAGCGAATATCGCCCCACCGAATACCTCCACGGCTGGGTGAAATTCTGGTTTGACGACACCCAGCGCTTACAGGTTGCCAAAAACTTACAACATGCCCGTATTGACTACATCCAACGCATTTGGGACAAAGACCGCGAACTCAAAGCCGAAAATTTCTACCCCGACGAAGCCAGCATCAGCATGGCGCTGCAGACTTACCGTGCCCAAATAGACAGTGCCGACAAATCCGGCGAATTATTACTGCGCGAAGCTGCCCTGACCAAACAACTGTACCGCTACGCCGCCAAAGCCACGCAACACAGCGACTTTACCCGCGAGCACCAAGGCACCGACATCGCTAACGGCTTTTTAAACCACGGCAACTACCTCGCCTACGGCTTAGCCGCCACCACCCTCTGGGTACTAGGCATCCCCCACGGTTTCGCCGTTATGCACGGCAAAACCCGGCGCGGCGCACTGGTATTTGATGTCGCAGATTTAATCAAAGATGCCATCGTCTTGCCCTGGGCATTTGTCTGCGCCAAAGAAAAAATGAGCGAACAAGAATTTCGCCAGCAACTATTACAGAAATTTACCGAACATAAGGCGTTGGATTTTATGTTTGAACAGGTGAAGCAGCAGGCGTTGCAGGAGTCATCAACATGATGGTCACCTTTATCAGCCAATGCCAGAAAAAAGCCCTAAGCCGCACTCGCCGCGTGTTGGATGCTTTTGCCAATCGTATTGGAGATAATACGTGGCAAACCGTGATTACCGAAGATGGCTTAATTGCTGTTAAAACCCTGTTGCGTAAAACCGCCACTAAAAACACCGCCGTGTCTTGTCATTGGATTCGGTCACGTAGTAGGAGTGAGTTGGTTTGGAT
>SXIZ01000265.1 GCA_005779525.1 Methylococcaceae bacterium | reverse complement strand
CGCGGTGGCGCGGCCGGAGCAACGCTGAGCCCTGCGCGCTCGTCGCGCAGGTGAACTCGCGGGAGGCGACGCCGCCATGCGGTGTCGCCTCTTTCGTTGGTGCGCTCCACCGTGCCGCGTGCGGAATCACATCCGCGTTCACATCATCGGGAGGACCATCTCGCTGTTCGACCACCACATGGGTTGGCCGGGAAGCATCAGCTCCTGCACGAGAGCCTGCAACGGGAAGCCGATGCCGTTGCCCATGCCCATGCCGCCACTGGTGAGCGATCCGACGGACATTCCTGGAATCGGTATGCCACCGGGGATGAAGAAAGTGAAGGTCTCCTCCATCGCGCCCATCTGCGTGCCCGCTGCGAGAATCACGTAGTCCACCGAGTCGAGATAGAAGAGCCCGTGCGAACCCCACACGGGGTGACGGTAGGGCAATTGGAGGAAAAATCAATTTTCTACTTACAATCGCGCGGCGTGGATGTGGAAAGCGCCCGCAATATGCTGACTTTTGCGTTTGCCAACGAAATGGTGGCTAAAATTAGCTTGCCCAGTTTGCATGCATTGGTTTTGGGATTATTGCTTCAACGTTTTCCGCAGTCGGGTGTGGAAAAAGATTGGTTATAAGGTTTGTTACGGCGTGCCCAGGAGTTGTGCAATATTGACACTAATTTCTGGTAAGAGCAGTACACTCGCGTGTTGGCCTATACGCAAAGAGGTTTTTTGCGCATAGTTTTCGCCACTGGGTTCGCGATAAACCTCTAAGCAGTGGTCGTTGAGATTGATAATCCAATACTCTGCAATGTGGTGCATGGCATACAGACGTAATTTTTGGGTTTGGTCAAATGCTAGCGAGCTATCGGCGATTTCAATCAGCAATAAGACATCGGTAGCAACTGGGTGCTGCGAGCTATAAAAATCGGCACGCGGACGCAACAACATAAAATCAGGTTCAGGCTCGGAGAGGTCGCCGAGTTGCAGTGGATTTTGTGCGTTTAGCAGGGCATTTTCTCCAACGATTTGGGCAAAATAATGCATGATACGCATAAGATGTCCGGCATGCTTACAACCTATCGGGGCCATTTCTAAGATTTCTCCTTCAATTAATTCCAGACGGCTATTGGGAGGGAAAATATTGGCCTCGCCTAGTCGTTGCCATTCGTGGATGTCGGTGAGATGTTTACGAACCGGGGCGGATACGCTAGCCATGACGTTACCTAAAAACTAATGAGATACTCTAAAACTATACCATAACGGCTTAAAAAACCAAGTTAAGCCCATATTTCAATAAATTTAATACCTTAGCAATACAATAACCATTTATGAGTACATTTCCGGTTGAACAAATTCGTGCAGATTTTCCGATTTTAGCGGAACGTATCCGCAATAAGCCATTAATTTATTTTGATAATGCGGCCACCTGTCATAAGCCGCAAGCGGTAATTGATAGCTTGGTGCACGTATACAGTCATGAATATGCGAATGTACATCGCGGTGTACATACCTTAAGTCAACGTACCAGTGAAAAATTCGAACTGGCACGCGAAAAAGTCCAACACTTTATCAACGCCGCCAGTGATAAAGAGATTATTTTTGTGCGTGGCGCGACCGAAGCCATTAACCTTGTTGCGCAAACGTTTGGTAAAGCCAATTTTAAAGCAGGCGATGAAATTCTGATTTCTGCGATGGAACATCACGCCAATATCGTGCCTTGGCAAATGCTGTGTCAGGAAACCGGGGCAATTTTAAAAGTACTGCCTATGGACCACCAGGGTGAATTAATCCTTGCAGAGTTGGATGCTTTACTTACGGATAAAACCAAGCTATTTGCCATTACGCAAATGTCGAATGCCCTAGGCACAGTCAATCCGGTCAAGCAATTAATAGCCCAAGCACATGCTAAAAATATCCCGGTGCTGGTAGATGCGGCACAATCGACGCCACACATGCTCATTGATGTGCAAGATTTAGAGTGTGATTTCCTCGTCTTTTCTGGGCACAAGCTGTATGCGCCCAGTGGTATTGGCGTGCTCTATGGCAAACAAAAGATATTAGAAGCCATGCCGCCGTATCAAGGCGGAGGGGATATGATTCGTAAGGTGACGTTTACCGAAACCGACTATAACAGCCTACCGTATAAGTTTGAGGCAGGTACTCCCAGTATTGCCGATACCATTGCTTTAGGCACGGCAATTGATTATATCCAGCACATCGGTATGGCGAATATTGCCGCGTATGAAGCGGAGTTACTGGAATATGCCACAGAGCAAGCCCAAGCCATCAACGGTTTGCGTATTATCGGAACTGCGAAGGAAAAGGGCGCGATATTGTCGTTTACATTAGACCGTATCCATCCACATGATATCGGCACCATGTTGGATAGTTTAGGCATCGCGATCCGAGCTGGACATCATTGTGCGATGCCGGTGATGGACTTTTTCGAAGTGCCAGCCACCGCCAGAGCATCATTTGCTATGTATAATACCAAAGCAGAAATTGATGTATTAATGCAGGGTATTCAATCTTTAATAGAGGTATTTGGCTAATGTTTGATGACTTACGTGATCTGTACCAAGAGGTTATTTTTGACCACAACCGCAATCCGCGTAATTTCCGGGAAATGCCGAATGCTGATCGCAAAGTCGAAGGTTTTAATCCGCTTTGCGGCGATCGTTTGACCTTGTTCCTGAAAATGCAAGGCGATGTGATTACCGATGCCAGCTTTCAAGGTTCCGGCTGTGCCATTTCTACCGCGTCGGTATCATTGATGACTGAAATTATCAAAGATAAAACTGAGGCTGAAGCAGACGCTTTGTTTCAACAATTTCATGCGATGACTACCGGGAAAGGCGATGATGCTAATTTAGAAGCGGTGGGCAAACTCGCGGTTTTAGCTGGGGTGCGTGAATACCCTGCGCGGGTAAAATGCGCAACCTTAGCTTGGCATACCTTAGATGCAGCATTAAAAAATCAGCAGCAAGCTGTTTCAACAGAATAGTTTCGCGTTACATGCAGCCAATCTATCAAGGCAAATTGGCGGTTTGGTATCCTGGGCAAGGAGACCTTGATGCCTATCAGGCTCTGGCTGCACAGCTTGACGTGCCACTGCTAGAAGGTGTGCCAACGCAGCTTATGCGTGTCAATGAAAGTTTCTTTTTAACTTGGCGCGAAAGTAGTCTGAAATTATTGGACAAGGAACTGCTGAATAAAGGCGGTATGCTGGTCGAGATTGAGCCGCGCCCGGGCGAACAACGTTCCTGGCCTGCACCCAAAGACGGAGCTTTAGCCCAGGCCATAGGACGTAAAACTAAAACGGTGGTCGATGCGACTACGGGTTGGGCACAAGATAGTTTGCATTTATTCCGCATGGGTTATCATGTCACCTGCATTGAACGCTCCCCGGTGATGCAGGCATTGTTGTCTGATGCTTTGCTGCGTCTGCAGCAGTTGGATTGGGTGCAACGTTTACAACTGCAAGTGCCGCAGTTAGTGTGCGACGATGCGATAGCGAGGCTTGCGGCTTTGGAGGTGACGCCAGAATGTATTTATATAGATCCCATGTTTCCACCCAAACGTAAAAAATCCGCCCTAGCAAAAAAAAGTATGACCATTTTGCATGATTTGCTCGGGGATGATATGGATAAAAACGCTTTGTTTGCTGCAGCTTGGGAGGCGGCGGGTAAACGCGTGGTGGTAAAAAGTCCGGAGTATGCCGAGCCTTTGGGTGCGAAGCCAAGCGCATCTTATGCCGGAAAATTACTCCGTTATGATGTGTATTTAAAAACGTAGGAGGCTGATGATGTCGGAGTGGATCGCAACCGTTGCGGTAAATGCTTTGGCGGAAGGGGAACATATTCTTGTGGACGTCGATGGTACCGATGTCGCACTGTTTAATCTGCAGGGTGAATTTGTTGCCGTGGAAGATGTGTGTTCGCATGATGGTGGAGAGTTAGCCAGTGGGCAAGTGGACGGTGATGAGATTATTTGTCCTCGGCATGGTGCCCGATTCTGCCTGAAAACTGGGCAGGTTAAATCTGCCCCAGCCTATGAAGACATCGCTTGTTTTCCGGTAAAAATTCAAGACGGAGTTTTGTTTATTCGGGATGCTCGTTGGGATGTTTAGGGCTAAGGCAGCATTCTAAGAATATTGCTCTAAGACTATCTCCCTGACCTAGTTGCTTATTAGGTCCTCAAGCGCTGAGTCTGCTCAGCAAATCGCTTTTTAAGCTTCACGCTACCCAACTTTTGTAAAAGTGTAGGGCATCTGTGTGGCTTTTTCGCAAGGTCTGTTTATCGCTGGAATTTAAATGCGTAAAATACCTAGGTTTTATGCTGTCTAAATTAAAAAATATGGAAAATTTATGAGTACGACTACCCTAAATAATTATGGCCGCTATGGCTTATATCTGACTGTCTTTTTAACTGGCGCTGCGGTGATGGTGATAGAGCTCCTAGGGACGCGTATGATTGCACCGTTTTATGGCGCTAGCCTTTACGTGTGGTCGTCCTTAATTTCAGTAACTATGATTGCATTGGCCATAGGCTATTTTTTAGGGGGGCGCTTAGCCGATAGTTCGAAAAAGATCGGTTTATCCATGATTATTGCCGCAGCAGGCTTAGGCACGCTATTAATTCCCTGGGTGACGCGGCCGATTTTGTTAGCCACGGATGTGCTGGGATTGCGTTTGGGCGCATTTTGTAGCGCTTTAGTGTTATTTACGCCTGGGCTGACCTTTTTAGGGATGGTGGGGCCGTTTGCAATTAAATTATCCACCCGGCATTTGGAAGGCCTAGGTAAAAGTGCGGGCGCTATTTATGCCATTAGTACGTTTGGCAGTGTCGTCGGAACCTTGTTCTTAGGGTTTTTTCTATTTCCACTGGTGGGCTCGCGTGAGATATTAATTGGTACGGGCTTAATTTTATTTGTGCTTGCAATCTTAGTAGGCATCTACGAACAAAAACAGTTCGGCACGCCGTTCGCTGTGCTGTCATGTGCCATTGTGGCGTTGATTGGTCTAAGCATGCTCCCTAAAATTGTGGGCGCTGGACAGATGGGCGCTAAAGATCATAAATTTAATATTTTATCTGAACGTGAAAGCCTATATGGCTGGGTGCGGGTCATTGAAGAACCTGCAAAGGATTTACGTTTTTTAACCTCTGATGCCTCAATGATTGGTGCTTCGAGTATTTCTAACGGCCAAACCTTTATGGGCTACCAGAAAATTGTTGGCCTGATTCCTGCGTTGGCTCCGACGATGCACAAAGCTTTAATCATAGGCTTGGGCGCCGGGCATATGAGCAAAACCTTGTATGACAAATATGGAATTATTTCCGATACCCTAGAAATTGATCCGGCAGTTGCGACCGCAGCACGCGACTATTTTGGCTATAAACCCAATGGGCAAGCAATTGTCGGGGATGCACGTTATGAAATTCGGCATTTAAGTGGCAAATACGATTTGATTATCCATGATTGTTTTACTGGGGGTACCGAACCTGCGCACTTATTGACCACGGAAACCTTAGCTCAATTAAAGGGTTTGTTAACCGAGAACGGCATTTTGGCGCTGAATTTTGTGGCGTTCACCCACGCCCCTCAAAGTAGTTTAGCGGCTGTTGCACAAACTATCGGTCAAGTATTCCCAGAGTTAACTTTATTTATGGCGGAGCCGGGCGAAGATTTTAATGATTTTATTTTCTTAGCGTCAGCAAAGGGGATTAATTTACAAAGCAAAGCTTTATTACCTGAGCAGGTGCAATGGTTGCAAAAGCGCGTGTTTACCGTGGATAAATCTCAAGGTGTGGTGTTAAGTGATAATTTTAATCCTTTGGATCATCTGCAAGTAGCAAAAGCCGAATATTACCGACATGTCCTGGTGAATTGGTTTGGCAACGATCTTTTAGTACGTTAAGTTTATCCCCCCGATTTTGCCACCTTTAGGGTGGCAATTTATCTTACAACTTCTTGCTTCAACTCAGCTGCGCTTACTTATTTTCTGCTAGTTAACCCACCTCGTTAATCGCAGCAATTTTTGTATTGGATTGAAATCATTGGCGCAGATGATTGTAAATCCATTTTTACAATTGCTTCTGTCGCACAAGCCTGCCTGCAGGGGAAGCTAAGTGTTATTTTTTGTGGCCTATCCCCTAATTTGGGGGGTATGAAAATTATAAGTAAAGCTTAGACTACGTCTTACATTCGATATGTAAAACCTAAAGACAAACTAATCAACAATTTTCTTTAAATCTCAAGGTGGCTCGGCGGAGTAAATAATTACTTTGCAAGTTACTATACATGTAGGTTTGAGGCTCATATGCAAAAATTACTTTTCTTATTATTAGTAATACCATGGGCTAGCACATTAGCTGCGAAAGCACAAAATGATGATAAAGCAATTACCTCAGGGCCAGTAAAAAAAGCAATTAAAAGCACAGGAGAATCTGAGTTAGTTGAGCTGGATGAACAAGTTGTGACCGCTTTGTCAACAAGTACAAGTTACGGTACTGCTGTTGGAAATAAAGCCTTGAAAATGGATTTGGAACAACGCGACATCCCTCAATCATTGGAAGTCAGAACTCAGCAGATGCTTAAGGATTTTGGCGGGACGCAACGGACTGATGACCTTGGTAAGACAGTCGCTGGCATTAATCTTGTGTGGCAAGGCAATGGAGGGACAAATGTTCCCATGTTCAATATTCGGGGCTTTCCGAATAATGCTGATAATTTTAAGGATGGTTACCGTCGCACCGGGGGCCGATTAACTACCCAGGATTTATCCTATGTTGAACAAGTAGAATTTTTGAAAGGTCCTTCATCTCTGATATACGGTAATTTAGATAGTTTAGGAGGCCTTGTAAATTTTGTGTCCAAGCGTCCGAAAATGGAGCCGATTAAGAATTTTGATTTTACGATCGGACAGTACGATTTTTATCGCGGTACCGTGGATGTGGGAAATGCATTGAATCAGGATAAATCTTTATTGTATCGGGTAAACATGGCTTTTGAAGATGGCAATAGTTTTCGTGATTTTGCGCACCATGGCACGCAAGCATTTGCACTCGCGTTAAGCTATCGCCCTAATGATCGGAATCAATGGAATCTATTGGTGGACTACACACAGTCAGTCTTGTTAGGCGATTTTGGTTTGCCGATCACGCCGTTATATCAACAATTACCGACCACACTTTATGTGCAAGAACCAGACTATGACCATACCTATGTTTGGACCTTAAATACCACTTTAGAATATGAACATACATTTAATTCGCAATGGAAATTTAGTCTGGGTTTTTCAAGTGGCTTGAGTGATTGGGAAGAGTTCTACACCCGCTTTACGCAACCTAAGCCGGGGTCATTTCTGCTACCTAGACATATGAATACCGAGCATGTGCTCTGGAATAATCGCGATTTTGAGGCCAAACTCAATGGCAGCTTTAATTTATTTACTATGCAACATAAATTGCTATTGGGGATGAGTTATCTTGAGAATGATCAATTATTAAATAAAATACGTTCCGGCGGTTTTAGCGATTTTGATATGCGTGCTCCCGTCTATGGCAAGATTGATGATATTTCGCACTTACCTGAAGGGATTTTAGTTGTAAATAACTATACGTTGGCGCCTTATGTGCAAGATTTAATTACCTTGATGCCTAAATTAAAGTTGATGTTAGGAGGTCGCTATGATTTTGTCCGCCAGTATTCTGACAAGCAACAGTTTTTTGGGGTCAACCGTTCAGATACGCAAGAAGATGCTCAGTTTACGCCGCGTGCCGCACTTATTTATCAACCATTTTTTAGCACCTCTTTATATTTCAGTTATAGCACTTCCTTTGCACAACGTATCAATAATCTTTTGGACGATACTCAGCGCTATAAGCCTGAAAAAGGCAAGCAATATGAATTTGGCATCAAACAAACCTTGTTTGATACGTTTTCGCTCAATATTGCGGCCTATGAATTAATACGCAGTAATGCGGTGGTTTCCGATATCCGTAAACAAGATCGCAGTTTTCAAATTGGCGAACAGCGCAGTCGCGGTTTGGAAGTGGATTTGAGTGGTGAGTTGGGAGAACATATACGCTTGACCGCTAGTTACGCACTCACCAAAGCCGAAGTCACGCGTGATAATGTCATGCCTGCGGGTACGGAGCGCTATGGTGTGCCTCGCCATGCCATGAGCATTTTTGGTGTTTATCATTTTACTGAAGCGTTGCCCGGTGTTGAAGTGGGGACCGGGATGAACTATTCCACTAAGACGCAAGCGCAAATGCCGAATACGTTTGAAATAGATGCTAATTGGCAATGGGACGCTATGGTGAATTATCAATTGAACAAAATATTTAAAGTACAGTTAAATCTTAAAAACATCACCAATGAGCGTAATTACGTGGTCAGTGCCGATTATGGTTATATCAGTCCATTAATGCCCAGAACATTATCTGCGACGATTAGTGCTAATTTTTAGTAGAGGGGACGACGCATTCAGTTGCAATCAATAACATTATTAAATGCAAACTACGAACTCACTTTAGGTTTTGGGGGCGGCTTGCTGGTCTCTTGCTCAAAAGTACCGTGATTAGTTGGGAGATTTGATTGGCAGTATTGAGACTTAGGCGCATTTAACCATCCCGATCTGCGCGTTAGTCACTTAGCACTCTGAGTTTTTATGGGTATAGATTCTTAACAAATTTTGATTTTGGCTAGTTATGCTATTTGATTATTACCAAAAAGGTATTCAGCAATTAAGTTTCGCCCTAAGGGAAGCTTATGTCGCACTATTGCCTTATTTGATTATCAACTCTATTGTGACGATAATTGTTGATTTATTTGGGTGTAGTCAGCTGGCTATGGGGCTAAGTTGTAATCGAGCGATAAGTATCTTATTTCTCCTGCAAAAATGCTTCCCAATTCTGTTAATGTTATCGATCACCTATCATCTGGCCAAGCTCTGCAGAATAGATCGAATCTTGGTGATACTTTTAGTGGCCACGTTGTTTCTGGGATTTTCAGCCTATGACTCGCCCGAAAGAAGTGGTTTAGAGATGGTTAGCGAGCATTCCCCGTTGTTGATTTTAACCCTTCCTGTGGCGTCTATCTGGTTGTTGTCTAAGTTATTGCAAGTCCGTTGGTTAGTGCTCAAGGTGCACGCAACCTTAGATGATCATACCTTGGTTGCCAATCAGTACGTTTTGCCTTTTGTCTTGAGTTATTTATTAGTTTTTTCGGGCTACTTTATTAGCCAAGTTCCCTTTGGAATCTTGTCTGGGGTCTTGAATTCAGGATTAGGAATGTTTGACATTTCGAACCCCTTTATATTGTTTATGCGTACTGTGCTGTTAGATTTTTTTTGGACTATCGGTTTACATGGAAGTCACACGGTCGATTTATTGTTTGATAAGCAGTTTTTAACTACAGAGCTTTTCCAAGGGCTACATGCCAAAACATTTCTAGATATGTTTGTGTTTTTGGGTGGAGCGGGCAGTTGTTGGGCACTTGCGATCAGTGTTTATTGGTTAGCGCAAGACCGCCATGCTCACGGCATTGTGCGTACTGGTTTACCCTTTTTAGTTTTTAATATTAATGAGATTATCATTTATGGCTTGCCGATTGTGTTTAATCGGCAATTGGCGATACCGTTTATTCTTGCGCCTTTAGTGAATTTTATCATTGCATATAGCGTCCTTTCTACGGGCTTGATTAATTTAGAAATGATTTCAACTTCATTTGCGTGGACTACACCGTTGTTCTTTAATGCCTATTTGTTATTTAAACATAGTTGGCCACTGATTATCCTGCAGTCAATTTTATTAGGCTTGGATATCGCTATCTATTTTCCATTTGTAAAGCGCTTTCTGAAGTCACAATCAACTTCCGGAGCTTTGGAGATGTTGGAAAGTAAACTGGAAATAGCGACCCATATAGAAGCAATAAAAGGACTTAACTTCCATAAAGCGCAAACCCATATTGTGAAAGCACATATGGAAACTAACAAAATTGTTGAATTAATTAGCGAAAATGAGTTATTGGTGTATTACCAACCTAAGGTTAAGTTGAGCGATTTTTCCTGCCATAAATTTGAAGCGCTGTTACGTCTAAAAATGCGTGATGGCAAAATTGTTGGCCCGTATTTTTTGAGTGCGATTGAGGATGCAGGCTTAGCGCCAGTGATTGATTTATGGGTGAGCCAGCAAGTTGCCAAAGATTTACGCAGCTGGCCTGGCTTAAGTCCTGTGCAAGTCAGTGTCAATTTGCATCCAGACACCTTGCACGATGAATCAGTGTTGCACGAAATTGCGGAAAGTGTTCAAGGTTGTGCCGTGCAATTTGAGATCCTGGAAAAGGCGATCATCTCAGGCGTTGGCAGTAGTCAGCGCATTCAACAACTCCATGATTTGGGGTTTGAATTGGCGATTGATGATTTTGGAACCGGATTCTCCAGTTTAGAATGCTTATTTCATAAACCGATCAAGGTGATAAAGCTCGACAAATTTTTAGCTGATCAGTTAATTTATGAGCACGGCCTGAAAATCTATCAACATACTTGTGCGATGCTGAAAGATGTCGGCTTCACCTTAGTGGCTGAAGGCATTGAAACCCAGCAACAAATGGATATTTTAGCCGCTGCAGGTGTCGACTATGTGCAAGGTTATTATTTCTCTCCAGCACTGCCATTGGAACGTGCCCGAAAATTTGTACAGGGTGAAAAAAAAGCTACACCTTTAAATGCGTAATGGTGTGACCTGTCCAGAGTGCAGATAATTTTGAAAGTCTTGCAAAACTAACGCATGATCAAAAGCTAGCGATTCTGGTAAATTATCGAAGGTAAACAAGCCAAAATTCTTTGCATCATCAGCAGCTTGGGGTAGGCCATATGCCTCGGCTACGTACACGGCGGTTACAGTGTGATTGCGGCTGTCGCGGTTGGGATTCGAATAAATTCCCAATAAAGCTGTCAAGGTCACCTCTAAACATGTTTCTTCGCGCATTTCCCGAATCGCCGCAGCTTCTACGGTTTCCCCAACATCTACAAACCCACCGGGGATAGCCCAACCATAGGGCGGATATTTTCGCTCGATCAAGACAAACGGTCGTCCGGGTTGATCCATTAATTGAATAATTGCATCGGCGGCTAATAATGGCGTAACAGGTTTACTCATAAGATTTTCTTGTAATGGAGGTTGTAGAAAAGTGGGTAGCTTGGGTTGAACAACGTGAAACCCAACATTCAACTTCGAATTGTTGGGCTGTCCGTTTGTGAGTACAACCTACATTTTAACTTTGACGACACCTTACGTGGGGAAGCGGATTAAAGTTTAGGACGCATATGCGGGAATAATAAAACATCCCGAATCGATGGTGCGTCAGTAAATAACATCACTAAACGATCGATGCCGATGCCTTCACCCGCAGTAGGTGGCATACCGTGTTCCAACGCTACAATATAGTCTGCATCAAAATGCATAGCTTCATGATCGCCAGCATCTTTTTCTTCAACCTGTTTTTGGAAGCGTTCTGCTTGATCTTCCGGGTCGTTCAACTCAGTAAAACCATTGGCAATTTCGCGGCCGCCGACAAAAAATTCAAAGCGATCAGTCACATGCGGGTCTTGGTCATTGCGGCGAGCCAAGGGTGAAACTTCCACTGGGTACGCGGTAATAAACGTTGGGTGCATTAAACGACTTTCTACCGTTTTTTCAAAGATTTCGATTTGGACTTTGCCGAGACCATAGCTGTCTTTCACCGGAATATGTAATTTTTCGGCTACTTTAACCGCCGCTTCACGGGTGGCAAGATCCGCAGCCGTTAAATCTGGATTAAAATGCAGAATCGATTCAACCACCGTCATCCGCTGGAATGGTTTGCCAAAATCGTATTCCTCGCCTTGATAGTTAATCACCGATTGACCTACAATTTCTTCGGCTATCCCTTTGAGCATCGCTTCGGTTAGATCCATTAATTCACCGTATTCGGCATAAGCTTGGTAAAACTCTAGCATAGTGAATTCAGGATTATGCCGCGTCGATAAGCCTTCGTTACGAAAGTTGCGGTTCATCTCGAATACTTTATCCATACCGCCGACGATCAGTCGCTTGAGATAAAGTTCCGGCGCGATGCGGAAAAACATGTCGGTGCCGAGCGCGTTGTAGCGAGTCTTGAACGGCGAAGCGGCCGCGCCGCCGGCGATTTGCTGAATCATCGGCGTTTCCACTTCGTGATAACCGCGAGTCG
>SXIZ01000264.1 GCA_005779525.1 Methylococcaceae bacterium | reverse complement strand
TTTGGGTCGTTAGCACTTGCCCATCGCCTGCGGTACCCAATAACGGCAAGCTATAGCTCCCAGGTATCGGTGCTTTAAATGCCAAAGGTGCATACCCCGGTGCTAATGCGCTGGCAGCATGCAACAGCGTGCTTACCCCTAAGCATAGGCCTAGCAAAACACCGGAACGAACTGTAAAGCGACGCATAGTGTCACCCTGATTGAAATAAAGAAATCTGAGACGAGTTTTTAAATAAACAGCATGAACCGTGGAGCACAGATCACAGTCGGTGCTCCACAGTGGCTTGAAAAGTTAAGGCGTTAGCTCTGTTTTAACTAACTGCTCTGCTTTAGGCGGCGTGATCCCATATAACGAATACGCCCCAAAACGCATTTGATGTGCCCTACCCAGTTTTTCTTTAATAAAATCTACGCTAAATTTCTGCGTCAATTTTTTACCATCCCAGGTATAGCCTTTAAAAAATTGCTCGTTGTCTTTGCCTTTTTTATCCCAGTTTGCCAGCAACGATGAGGTGTAATACAAACGTTTGCCATCCCAGCTAGAGGCCACCATATTCACTTGCGAGCCGATTTTTTGCTCTAGCACTTGCTTTGGATGAAACGGATCGGAAATATCGAAGGCACGCGTTTTGGCATCCATAAAAGTATTCACCCACAACATTTTGTCGTTGCTTTGGATGGAAATGTCGACGGGTAATGGAATTTTACTTGGATCACCAATATCTGCCACTTCTTTGGCTTGCCATTCGTTTTGTTTATCCAGATAAATCAGCCAAATTTTGGAGGTTAACGCCGTCGTGGTGAAGCAATAATTATGATCAGGTTCCCAGGCGCAACGAATTTCTAGTGGTGCCCCAGGTACATCGAATACTTTTTTCGGTTGTTTGGTGTGCAAATCCCATTGCACGACGGTGTTACCGAAACGCTTCATGGCTTCTGGATCGGCCAACATTTTGCCAAAATCCATCATGTAATTCGACCACCCGGTAAACGAGGAGGTCAGCATGAGATTTTGTTTATCTAGCACACGCACATCATAGCCGTAGCCATCCGCGTACTTTCCAGTTTTAATGGCGCCTTCCAAATTACTATCCGTCGGCAACCAATAGGTGGCGACATAGTCCCCAGCATTGGTATATTCAACCAAGGCCGTACGTCCGCCATGATCTTTATTATTCGATAAGCCAGTAATTAGCATGCGTCCTGGCAAGGCATAGGTAGAATGCGGACCAACGACACCACCACTTTTTTCCACAAAATCAGTTATGGTTTTAGTCAACGTTGGCTTGGCAGGATCGGTATGCACATCAAAAATAAAAATTTGATTGGTATCTAAACCCGCAGCCCATAAGAACTGTCTATCATCGGTAAAATCGGCATGATGTGCTTCGTTACGCCCACCCACCGACAGGCTTTGTACCACTTTGCCATAGTGCTTGGATTTGGGATTGACGTCCACAGTGACCAATTTGTCTTGTTCATCACCTAAACCTTGCATACCTAAAGTCCAGATATACACGAAATCTTCTTGGCCTTTAATTTTAGGCATGTAGGGTGACAAACAGGTTTCGTCGGCCACCACAGTGCTGAAAGGTAACGTCGTCAAGCATAATGTTGCCGAAACGCATAGCGCTGCATGTACAAGTGTTTTGAGGGTTGGTTTTTTTATTGTTATATGTTTCATGATTTTCCTTCCTAATGAAAAGTGCTGCGATGGGTTATACAGCAGGGTTTTGTGGTAAAGCAGTTCACCTCCAAGCATTAAATTATAAAAAAAATACGACCAGTCGTCTTAAAATTAATCCCTAAAAATTAGACTGTAAAATAATCGCCTAACAATTCCTGACAACATTGTTCTAAAGGCGCAATAGAGCGCTCAATTTTCATACGCAGTAAGGCGCCCTGCCAAGCATTCGCTAATAGATCCGCCATCGTGGCTGCCGATTTGTCCTGACGCACTCGCCCTTGCTGTTGCGCAGCTTCCAATCCTTGTTGCAAGCCATCACGATAACGCTGCACGGCGTGTTTTAACGCAGTACGATTAAGCTCACTGGTTTCTCCAATTTCGCCCATTAAGTTACCGAGTAAACAACCGCCACTAAAGTCGCCCTGCCCGACCTCTTGAATCAATTCCGCAAAATAAGCTTGCAGACCGCTTAAGGCGTCAGCCTCATTATGTTGCAAATGCCAGTACAACCGCGTGATAAAAGGCTCGATGTAATAACCGACAACTTCCGCGCCAAAAGCCTCTTTACTCGGGAAGTAGTTATAAAAAGAGCCTTTAGGAATATTAACACTATCCAGAATCTCTTTTAATCCCGTGCCATGATACCCACGCGTCATCAATAGGTTCACCCCCTGTGCTAAGAGTTGTTCACGTTTGGCATCTTTATCAAATTTTGTCATGCGTAAATTATATGACCAGTCGTCTTAAAAGTATAGTTTTTAATCACTGATGTTACGCAGATTGCATTTCTGAGGCATAGAAATAAACATGCTGAGTCGCTATCGCGACGATTTTCTAATCGGGTTCTCGCACCCGAAAGCGAAATACTTTCTTTTGCTCCGCCAAAAGAAAGTATTCAAAGAAAAGGCGGCCCAGTTACCGCTAATGTCTTGCGCTCCTCGTAGTTATCGGGGGGTAGCAAAAGGG
>SXIZ01000263.1 GCA_005779525.1 Methylococcaceae bacterium | reverse complement strand
TCAGACAATGGCAGGAGTTCTCGTACGAGAGTCGTTATTCACATTCGTACATGGACACCATTCCTGATTTTGTGAAATTAGCGGAAGCCTATGGTCATGTCGGTATACGTATTGATAAACCCGAAGAAGTGCGCCCAGCGTTGGAAAAAGCTTTTGCGATGAAAGATCGTTTGGTATTTCTTGACATCATGACGGATAGAACTGAAAACGTGTATCCGATGATTGAAGCGGGTAAGGCGCATAATGATATGAAATTACGTACCGCGCCCGGTGCAGAATCCGACAGGGAGTTAGCATAATGCGACATATTATTTCGATTTTAATTGAAAACGAATCGGGCGCCTTATCGCGGGTTTCGGGATTGTTTTCTGCACGTGGCTATAATATTCAGTCTTTAGCCGTTGCTCCGACTGAAGATCCCAGTTTATCTAGAATGACGTTGGTGACTTCTGGTAGTGAAGAGATTATTGAGCAAATCACCAAACAATTAAATAAATTGGTGGATGTGGTCAAACTGATCGATTTAGCCGAGTCTTTACACATTGAACGTGAATTAATGTTGATTAAAGTCAAAGCGGTGGAAGCGAACCGTGAAGAAATTAAGCGTTTAGTCGATATTTTTCGCGGTAAAATAATTGATGTTACTGCCAGCAGTTACGTGATTGAAATGACCGGACCTTCGGATAAATTAGATGCCTTTGTCGGGGCAT
The DNA here is from genome assembly GCA_005779525.1 of Methylococcaceae bacterium. Lineage (GTDB taxonomy): Bacteria > Pseudomonadota > Gammaproteobacteria > Methylococcales > Methylomonadaceae > SXIZ01. Next base: position 4,112 of record SXIZ01000263.1, on the reverse strand, counting down.
TAGATACCGCGCATGTCATTGAAGTCGTGCGTTCTGGGCCGATGGGTATTTCCCGGGGCGAAAAAGGTTTGCATTTATAGTGCAGCAAACTGATGAATCCATTGGTAGAAACGCCAAGAATCTCATATAATTGTGGGTTGTAGTTTTGCAACTGGGTTGCATTGCGTTACCCCCAAGCAGTTTTAAAAGAAAAAATTAATTTACAGGAAAATTCATGCAAGTTTATTACGACAAAGACGCCGACCTCGCCATTATCAGAGCAAAAAAAGTCGCGATTATCGGTTATGGTTCGCAAGGTCACGCCCATGCTAACAACTTGAAAGATTCAGGTGTTGACGTGGTGGTAGGTTTACGTGCGGGTTCGCCTTCAGTGGCAAAAGCACAAGCCTCGGGTTTGACTGTTAAAGATGTGCCAGAAGCGGTAGCTGGCGCGGACGTGGTGATGATTTTAACGCCTGATGAGTTTCAATCAGCATTGTATCGTGATGAAATTGAACCCAACATCAAACAAGGTGCGACGTTAGCGTTTGCGCATGGTTTTTCTATTTTATTTAACCAAGTCGTACCCCGTGCTGACTTGGATGTTGTGATGATTGCTCCAAAAGCTCCAGGTCATACGGTACGTTCTGAATTCGTGCGTGGTGGCGGGGTGCCTGATTTAATCGCGGTGCACAAAGATGCTTCCGGTACAGCTAAAGCCACTTGCTTAGCCTATGCTTCAGCCATTGGTGGCGGTCGCTCAGGAATTATTGAAACAACTTTCCGTGATGAAGCAGAAACTGATTTATTCGGTGAACAAGCGGTATTGTGCGGTGGTGCGGTTGAGTTAGTGAAAGCGGGTTTCGAAACTTTAGTAGAAGCAGGTTATGCACCGGAAATGGGTTACTTTGAATGTTTACACGAATTAAAATTAATCGTGGACTTAATGTATGAAGGTGGAATAGCCAATATGAACTATTCTATTTCTAACAACGCTGAATATGGTGAATATGTCACTGGCCCGCGCGTGATTAACGAAGAAAGTCGTTGGGCAATGCGTGAAGCGTTGAAAAACATTCAAAATGGTGAATACGCTAAACGTTTTATCGTAGAAGGCCAAACCAACTACCCTGAAATGACGGCCAGAAGACGTTTGAATGCTGAGCATCCTATCGAAGTTGTCGGTGCCAAACTGCGCAGTATGATGCCTTGGATTAAAGCGAATCAAATCGTAGACAAATCTAAAAACTAAGCAGTTTACCCGGGTAGATGCGGGTAACATCAGAAAGCCTATCTCTTGATAGGCTTTTTTTGTTTTTACTAGAATGTTTATGATTAATTAGGTGCTTTTTTGTAAGAGTGATTGTCGAACAACGACATATACCTAGACAAAAATGCACAACACGGTAAAATTACCTGTTGATACTTCAGACTCGATACAATTATGGCAAAAATTTGTGTACTTAATGGACCTAACCTCAATTTATTGGGTGTGCGCGAACCTGGACATTATGGCACCAAAACACTCGCCGATATTCACCAAGCTTTACTGCAATTGGCTAAGCAGTTGGGTTATGAACTTACGTTTCTGCAGAGCAACGCGGAGCATGAAATTGTCAACAGCATTCACCAAGCTTTTGCAGAACGGGTGGAATTTATTATTATTAATCCAGCTGCATTTACGCATACCAGTGTAGCGATACGGGATGCTTTATTAGCCACTAGAATTCCCTTTATAGAAGTACATTTATCCAATGTTCATGCCCGTGAGCCATTTAGGGCGCATTCATATTTCTCAGATGTTGCTAAAGGCGTGATCTGTGGATTAGGCGCACATGGGTATGAACTGGCGCTGCAAGCCGCTCATCAGATATTAACCGAGAAGATATAACACCATGGATATTAGAAAAATAAAAAAATTAATAGAAATTATCGAAGCCTCAGAAATTGTTGAATTTGAAATTACTGAAGGTGAAGAGTCCATTCGTATCAGTCGTTATTCTAAAAATGCACCTGTCAATTATGTGACCGCACCTGCTCCAGTGATGGCGGCAGCGCCTGTCATTCCTACTGCTGCTGCGCCACAAGCTGATGCGGGTTCCAGTGTTATGAGCGGGCATATTGTGAAATCACCCATGGTCGGTACGTTCTATCGCTCATCCACACCCGGTGCCAAACCATTTACCGTGGTGGGGCAAACGGTTTCCGCTGGCGATACCTTGTGCATCATCGAAGCTATGAAAATTCTCAACCAAATTGAAGCCGATAAAAGCGGCACGGTAATTCAAATCTTGGTCGAAGATGGGCAACCTGTTGAATACGATCAACCCTTGTTCGTGATTGAATAATTAGCCTAGGTGTCTCAATGTTCAAAAAAATAGTGATTGCCAATCGCGGTGAGATTGCGCTGCGTATTTTGCGCGCCTGTCGCGAATTAGGTATTAAAACAGTCGCGGTGCACTCCACCGCTGATCGGGATCTAAAACATGTTCGCCTTGCAGATGAATCGGTGTGTATCGGTCCGCCGTCTTCTACCGAAAGTTATCTGAATATCCCGGCCATTATCAGTGCTGCAGAAGTAACGGATGCTGAAGCTATTCATCCAGGCTATGGTTTCTTATCTGAAAACGCAGATTTTTCCGAAAAAGTACAACAAAGCGGTTTTGTGTTTATTGGTCCCAAAGCGGAAACTATTCGCATGATGGGCGATAAAATTTCCGCCAAAAAAGCCATGCAAGCAGCAGGTATTCCTTGTGTGCCAGGTAATGGTGATCCTTTAGGGGATAACGACGCCGTGAATTTACGCATGGCGCAAGAAATTGGCTACCCAGTGATTATTAAAGCTGCTGGCGGCGGCGGTGGACGCGGTATGCGTACCGTGCATACCGATGGCGCACTGATTAATTCAATTGCCATGACCAAAGCCGAAGCAGGCAATGCTTTTGGTAATCCCACGGTCTATATGGAAAAATTCCTAGAAGACCCGCGGCATATTGAATTTCAGGTCTTAGCGGACTCGCATGGAAATGCCATTCATTTAGGTGAGCGTGATTGTTCTATGCAACGCCGCCATCAAAAAGTGGTGGAAGAAGCGCCTGCTCCTGGGATTACGGAGGAACAGCGTAAATTCATGGGTGAGCGATGTGCGAAAGCGTGTGTGGATATTGGCTATTTGGGCGCAGGCACCTTTGAGTTTTTATACGAAAAAGGGGAATTTTACTTTATCGAAATGAATACCCGGGTGCAGGTTGAGCATCCCGTGACAGAAATGATTACGGGTTTTGATATCGTAAAAGAACAGCTCAGAATTGCGGCGGGTCTACCGTTATCGATCACCCAAGAGCAAGTGACCTTCACTGGACATGCGATTGAATGCCGTTTAAATGCGGAAGATCCCGCGACCTTTATGCCCTGTCCAGGTACCATTTCGCAATTCCATATGCCCGGTGGTCCTGGAATCCGTTGTGAAACCCATATTTATAACGGTTATCGCGTTCCCCCTTACTATGATTCCATGATAGGCAAGCTGATCGCACACGGTGAAACCCGTAGCAGTGCGATTGCCCGTATGAACACTGCCCTGAGTGAAATTATCATCGATGGGATTAAAACTAATATTGCTTTACAAAAAGATATTATGAATGACCCGGCATTTGCATTAGGTCAGCAAAATATTCATTATTTGGAAAAGAAATTAGGTATCCATTAATCCGTTGCGTATAACTCATCGCGGTGAGTTATACGCGCCCTCCAAAATTACCGTGTTATTCTGATTTATGGCTTGGCTGCAAGTTTTTATTACCACTGACGAAGTTTATGCGCCTGCAATGGCTGATTACTTAAGCGAATTGGGTGCTGTTTCGGTGACCTTTACCGATGCTGAAGATCGTCCGGTATACGAGCCCCCGCTAAATACCGTACAAATCTGGCAAAATACCGTCGTGAGTGCGTTATTTGAAGAAACGGTGCAGGCTGCAATTATCAAAGCCATGTTGATCGTACAATTTGGCAAAGACACTCTCTTAGATTGGCGTGATGAAATTCTGGAAGATCAAGAATGGGAGCGTGCCTGGTTAGAGCATTTTCAGCCTATGTGCTTTGGCGGTAAATTATGGATCTGTCCAACGGGGATG
>SXIZ01000262.1 GCA_005779525.1 Methylococcaceae bacterium | reverse complement strand
TGGTTAAGTGGGACAAGTCCCTGGGAGTTTGTTTCACCCGTTGGGTGAGGTAAAATTTCTTGCATAAGCGCCTCCTTGCATCATATTTTCAGATACTTGGTAGCAATTTGCAAAATTTAACTGCTCTTTTCAGGTTTATTTGTTGCTGCCATCGATGCCACGTCAGCCAGCTATTATCAGTGCTTTGGTTTTATAGCTACACCAGACAAGCAGTTGTTATTTTACACAATGGCTAGAGATACGCTATTAAGGCACATCCTCACCCCCCGCCGCTAAAATCGCATAGTAAAGGCTGATGCTATTCGGTAACCCGAGCTGTGCCACTTCCCACGGTGCATTGTCGTACACTACGCTAGCTGAAAGTTGTTCGCCAGTGGCCGCCGCCCAGGCCTCTATCGCAAAAGCCGTACAATTATGCCAAGGGGTCCAGGTTTGTGTGCCAGCGGCGACATATTGATTAATCAGAGCAACGAAATTTTGGTACTGGCTACGGTTCAGTGCCACGGTTTTACGCGCACTGGCAGGTCGATCAACTTCACGAAAAAAATTAATCCCGGTCACTACATTATCGCCTACCGCACTATTGTAAGTGCCAGCAGTTGCATAGGCGACGGGAAGGTCTGGCGACAAGGCACGAAATTCAATCCAAGCATGTCCAATATCAAAATTAACCAGATTAATCAGATTAAAGGTCGCGCCACTTTTGGCTTTGGCCACGACAATACTTAACTCGCCGACGATGTCAGCATTAGCCTGCTGACATAAGCTGGCATCCAATGCAGGCAAGTTGGTAGTTAAGGCACTCGCGACCATTTGTTGATAAATCAGTGTATGTTCCCGCCAGATGGTTAACTTCGCTGCCTGCGACGGCTGCGTGGCAGTGATGTGCAAGCTTAAAACATTTTCCTTTTGGCAAGCACTTAAGGCTGGCACTATAAACACGCTTTGGCGATTCTGAGCGTGAAATTGTAATACCGGTGTCTGGGTAATCCCGATTTGGGTTTGGCCTGTGACCTGTATACTGTAGTCGCTGTCCATAGGCCATTCCAACATCAAGGTATACACCGCTTCCCCCGCCCAGCTAAGCTGGGCGGCACATAGGCAGAGCAGCAACAGAAATCTGCAGCTACTGTTAAGCAACACCTGCGTTTTCATTGCAGACTATAGCTGCCATCGCAGCGTGTACCAAAAGTGGCCGTTTGCGTCGCTGCATTAGCCGTAAAGCTCACTGTACCTGCAATCGGGTAAGCTTTACATACGTCCGTATCCAGCACAACTCCGGTTAAACCTACTGCATATTGATTCACTGTGCCATTTGCTGCGGTACTGATGCTAAAGCGGTTTTCGCCTTGTTTGACCGCCAATAAATCTAGTTTGGCCTTGATGGTATCGTTAATACCAACATTCAATTTGGCGCTGTAATTACTTTTATCCAGCACAGTAATATCAACCCCACCACTTAAGCGTTTACCCGTAGACACGAGATAGTTGTTTAAATCAATATGCCCGGACCCGGTACTGCTCATTAAATTAGCACTCAGATTGCCGCTTAAACTACCATCGCTCATTAACTTACCGTTTTTAGTGACATTGTGCGTGACAATACTAAAACTCGCGGTAATCGCTTTGCTGCTATTGTCCACACTCAGGTTATCCAGCGTAATCGAAGCACTACCTGCAATCACTTCGCCAGTTTTACTGCTACAGCCTTGACCATAATCCAGCGTTGCCACGGTAGGTTTAGGTAAATTAGTTAATAACGCAGTCAAATCTTTGCTATTAGACAAATCTACATTGAGCTTGACGACTGGACAGGTTGAATTACCTTGACCCAAGACCGCCGCCAAGATAGGTTGTAATTGTTCTGTTAAGCCGCCATTGAGAACATCACTGGTAAACCCTAAAACCAAGTCGATATATTGCCTGACCTCCGAATTGCTGGGTGCCACACTGGCTAAAGTAACGCTTATTTCATTGGAATACGGGCTTTCGTTTTTAGCATTAAATGCGGTCACTACCAAATAATAACTGGCACGCGGCAAGCTACTCACATCGATTGGCCCAAAGCTATTTAGATTTCCTAGGTTAAATGCAAAACCATATTGCCCCGGAGCGGTACCAAAATAGAGTTTATAGCCATTCACGCCAGAAACTGCATCCCAATTTAACGTTAATTGGTTATTATTTAAAGTGTAACTGAGCTTTTTCGGCGCCAGCGCTAAACCAGGATTCCCGGCCACTTGAATAATCAGTTCGTTGGAAACCGCACTTTTGAGGGTATTTTTTTCCGCTTTGATGCCCAGATAATACGTCCCAGCAGGCAATCCCTCAAGGCTTACAGGCCCCAATTGCAAGGCATTGCCAACCTCGAGCGCAAAAGGATAATCCCCAGATTTTTGCGTGCCCCAGAGCAATTGATATCCCGTCGCTCCTGTTACCGCACTCCAGTCGAAGACCAGATCGCCATTCTTGATGACATAACGGAAGTTTTCTGGCGCCGCTAAGGTTTCCGGCAACGCCGCACTCAAGTCAGGACAGCCATAGACGATCAATGTTGTCTGACCACTGGGATTAGCGCACATCGATTGGCTACCCACATCGACGGTATACGTGCCTTGAAGTAGGTTTTGATTCAACGAAACAATGCCTTCGCACCATTGTTTTTGAAATGTATCGCAACCGCCTTTGCTAGTTACGCCTTGCCATTGATAGCCATTGGGCCCAGTAATAGCCACTTGCAGCGGTACGCTACCGACATTGGTGTTGTACCAAATTCGGATTTTAGTGACATTGGCCGCCGAAAAGAGTGTAAAACTCGAATTCCGCGTCAAGCCGCAGGCACCGAGATAATCATATTTAACCACAGTGGCGCTATCACTACAGCTGGTTTTAGCTATAGGCTTAGCCCACGCCGGACTAACCCCACTTAAGCAAACTAGCATGAGACTGACTAGCAATTTGCCAATCAGTTGATTAAAAATTTTAGATAGATGTAACATAGCAGTACTCCTAAAAAGCTTGGAGACTCTGCCGGGTTGTGGACGTCAAATTTTAGTGAAATAGTCGTCGTTTGTAGTCTTAATTGACTAGCAACAGCGGCACGCTAAGTCTGGCTGACAGCCCGAACGCTTTCCATAACACGTTAATAACTCACGCTGTCAGCATAATCTTTGTAAGCACTCAACAGCGCGAATACTTTCTCTTAAAAACCCTGAAACAACCTCTTGTCTATGCAACCAAAAATTTTGTGCAACCAAGACTGCTAAGGCTATTGAGGCATTTAAGTTCTAATTAACTATAGTGGAAAACAGAATTTTGACACACAAAACATGCATTTAAGTTATTATCTAATTTTTTTATTATTATAAATTAATAGCTTAAAAACATACCGCTGCCTAGGCCGCCCCAAAAACCCCGCAATAATTGCGGGTTATATCGGATTAGTTGGGCTTACAAAATCGAAGCCCGCAGTATTAAATGGAGCTCATTTAAAATGTGAAAGATAGCGTGGGTCAACAGCGAGTTAAACCACTTAAATAAGATGAGATAAGTGTCCTAAATTTAGGCGGGACGTATCATGCCTCAACCGCCAAAGACTCAATAAAGTCCTCATCAAATTGCGTGAGCGCGACTAACAACTGATCGCCACGATTAGGTTTAATCGGATGAATCACCAAATCGCCATTATCTGCTCGGCTGATTTCTACTTGTTGCACATCTAACTGAAACGCCTGCGGAATACGCACCGCCTGGCTATTACCATTCATAAACACGCGTGTAGTTAAGGTTTGCATGCTGTCACCTCATAATCTATGTGTGTACTTTGATGTGTGTATTTAAAGGACTGAGAAGACAATGCAACCACATGGAAAGAGCTAACCATTTTTTGCACCGAAAAGGCTTACTGTTACTCATTTAAGCAAGCATTTTCTAAGCAGGCGGTTTTTAGGTGGTTCAGTTTTTCTAGCTCGGTTTGGTGCAGGAAAAGCTATTCTAATGGTACAGAGCGATCATAGAGCGTTTCAGGCGCAACATCTAAATTGCCTGGCCAGCAGACAGTATCGAAAGCGACATAAGCTTGCTTAAAATGCGCAAAATCCTTAAGCCTAGTAAACACGCCACGCTCCAAATAAGGGCCCATGTCAAAGAGACGGTGATCTCCAGTATCGAACCAAAGTTCAAGGTTGAAATCATCACGGGGAGAGACTCTAATAACAGACTCCATACCGCCACCTAACGCAAGGGATCAATGGGAAACGGCGTTTGTCCATTCACCGTCATTTCCAGCCTAGTAGGGTGGGCAACATGCTTTTTCGTGCCCACGCGGAACAAGACGGTGATGCTAAACGGTGGGCAAAAAACCTGCCCACCCTACCGGGCTCACAGCAGAGTCTCATATGAAGTATAACGGCATCCGGGTTACTTGATATCGTCATTTCTCTCCGATCTTAAATACGTCGCAATGTCCGTCGGATGTTTGGCCTTAAGGCCCTGCTTAATTGCAAGATCTGGACCCTTTTTACTAGTTTATGCAAAATATGATTTGTGCTTTAAGAGAGTACCTACAAGACTTTATAAAAACATCGGAGATATTTACCGCTTTAAGTTGTCACAATAATTTGCTTAATACCCTTGATGACTTCTAACCATGCTTGGTTTTC
>SXIZ01000261.1 GCA_005779525.1 Methylococcaceae bacterium | reverse complement strand
ATGCGGTGGGCAAGGTAAGCTTTGATCAGCAAAACAACGCGCAAGTACAATTTCTATTTAATCATCCGACGGCACAACAGTTAAACGTGCAATCACGGGTATTAAGTAAACTTCCGGCAGGCCATAAACAATACCTCACCCTCAAAAATCAAAACGGACAAATTCTGCTGGAAAAAATGCTCACCCAGGAAGATAGCCATGTAAACCTGCAAATTCCAGCAGCGAATGCGGCAACTGCATCCGAACCCCAAAGCCATACCTTTAGCGATTTTTTGGCACTGGGCATTGAACACATCCTGACGGGTTATGACCATCTGTTATTTTTATTTTCGTTATTAGTAGTCACCCGCAGCTTCTTGCCAGCGTTAAAAATCATCACCTTCTTTACCTTGGCACACTCCATCACCTTAGGACTGGCGAGCTTCAACTTGGTTGAACTCCCTGGCAGTGTCGTCGAACCGTTAATCGCTATCACCATCATCTATGTGGCCCTCGAAAATCTTTGGCGTGGGGATAATCCCAAAGGCCGCGAATGGCTCACATTTTTCTTTGGCTTAATTCATGGCTTTGGCTTCGCCAGCGTCTTACGAGAAATGAATATTGGTGCCAGTGATGGCGGCATCATGCTACCTCTATTTTCGTTCAACTTAGGCGTTGAACTCGGCCAAATCAGCGTCGCTTCGATCATTTTACCGCTGATTTGGTGGTTGCATAAACGACCAGCGATTGGATCAAAACTGACTCCGGCAGGATCAGTTTTAGCGGGGTTAGCGGGCTGTTTTTGGTTAATCGAGCGCACTTTATTAAATTAAAAAGCAGCATAACTCGCGACATAAATGGATTAAGCATGCAAAAAATTATTCAAGCGGTTTGGTAGGTAATGAATGGCCGAGAATCCCTAAGTTACAAGCTAATGTCACCGCAACCTATCACATTTTACCCGTCTGGAATGCGACAGCTGGTGTGCGCTATCGTAGCGATATGTTCCATCAAATCACTAATGTAGATACTGAAGCGAATGTATTTAATGGTTCAGATGAATATACCTTGGTGGATTTTAAAACGAATTATCAATTGCCATTACATCCCAAGCTGAAAAGTACGATCTCAGCGGGCATCGATAATATTCTGGATCAGGATGTCTATGAAAATAATCCTTTGGCACAACGTACGTATTATCTCAGTTTTTCAATGAAATACTAATTATCCAGGTCTGAACGTTACACAAGGATGTGTACGTTCTTTATTCTTAACCCCTTATGAGTAAACGAATTATGAACATTCCCCCTGCAGTACTGCTAGCTCAAAACTTGGTGGTGAACTATAAGCAGCATTGCGCTGTTGAACAGTTAAATTTAAGTATCCCTCGCGGTTGTGTCTATGCATTATTAGGCGGTAATGGCGCAGGCAAATCGACCACCATCAGCACATTCTTGACGTTTAACGCCCCAACTTCTGGGCAGGTGCTAATTGAAGGCGAATCACCGCATCAAAATCCCAAGCTCGTCCGTGCTAAGCTTGCCTATTTACCTGAAAATGTAGCCCTCTATGAATTATTAAGTGGTTTTGAAAATTTAAAATATTTCTGTACCTTAGCCGGAATTCAATTAACCCGCGACCAAGCGCATAGCCTATTGCTAGATAGCGGTCTGCAGTTAGATGCACACAATAAACGCGTTGCCACCTATTCCAAAGGCATGCGCCAGAAGGTTGGATTGGCAATCGCTTCAGCAAAACACGCCATAGCCATGTTATTGGATGAACCTACTTCCGGCCTGGATCCAAGCGCTGCAAATGATTTTGCTCAACGTATAAGAGCAGCAGCCGACACGGGTATGGCAATTCTAATGGCGACACATGATTTATTTAATGCCAAACAAGTCGCTGATCGTATTGGTATTATGAAAAATGGCCGTTTGGTAGAAGAGTTTGATGCGCTAAGCGTGCAGCACGATGAATTGGAGCAAAAATATCTGGCACATGCCCGAGGTTTAGCATGATTTTGCCTATTTTGCATAAAGAATTTATCTCAACGTTACGCGATGGTCGACTCTTGCTGTTAGGGATTGCTTTGTTGCTGGTTTTTAGCGGTTTCTTTTTAGCTTCTGCCTATGAGTTGCAGCAGTTACGGCAGGAAAAACAAGTGGTCGGTAAGACGGCGAAAGAGCAATGGAACACCCAAAGTGTAAAAAACCCGCATCAGGCAGCCCATTACGGTATTTATGTTTTTAAACCCGACAGTCCGGTAGCGGCAATCGATCCGGGTTTACGCCCCTTTACCGGGCAAGCATTATGGTTAGAACCCCATAAACGTAATTTAACCCGCTTTAGCCCGGCAACAGATCAAGTGCTTGCCAATCGATTCGGACAAACCAGTGCCAGTTTTGTGCTGTACGCTTTATTACCCTTATTAATTTTGGCCTTAACATTTAATTCCGTCAGTAAAGAACGAGAACAAGGGACCTTACGCATGTTACATAGCTTAGGCATCCCTGCTAAAGAACTGGTGTTTGGCAAATTCCTGGGTTTACTGACGGCCTTCACCCTGGTATTAACGCCGGTCATCGCACTGGCAGGTGTATTTTTAATGCAGCAGTTTAGTTTTACGCTCGATGACAGTTTGCGTTTAGCCACACTGGTATTGGTATTTCTCGTGTATTACAGTATTTTTACCGCGCTGGCAATTGCAGCTTCAACGTTTTTTAACAGCAGTCGAATTACCCTTTTTTGCTTATTGGGTTTTTGGTTAGGCTGCATGTTTATCGCACCACGCTTGGGTGCTTTTACAGCCGCTGTTCTGTCGCCTAATCCAAGTGCTAACGAATTTTGGAATGCCATTAAACAGGATATTGCTCAAGGCATTAATAATGATGGTAATCACGAGCAACGTGCGCAAGCATTCGAGCAAAGCATCTTGAGCCAATACGGGGTCTCCCGCAAGGAAGATTTACCCGTTGGTTTCGTGTCGTTAAACCGTCAGTTTAACGATGCATACTCCAGTAAGGTGCATGAATTGCATTTTGACCGCTTGCGTGACAATTTCAAAACTCAGCAGTGGTTAAGCCATGTTGCGTCCTGGATGGGGCCGAGTCTGAGTATCCGCGCAGTCTCCATGAGTTTAGCTGGCATGGATTTAGCGCATCAACGCCATTTTGAAGATGCGGCGGAACAGTACCGTCACTATTTCATTAATCTTACTGAGGATTGGGATAGGGAACGTAGCCATGGTACTGAACGAAGCGCCAAGGGTGCCGAGACCGACTGGCGCAGTGTGCAAGATTTTGAGTATCAGGTACCCACGCTTAAATTTGCCCTTTATAGTGCGCGCTGGGAACTGCTGATTTTAAGCGCATGGTTGCTTATCGCACTCAATTTATTAACTTTGTCCGCCCGGAGATTAAATCCATGATCGAGCTTTTTGCAATTGAATACTTACGTTTTAAACGCAATCCGCTAAATTTTTGGATCACGGGAATATTTTTAGGCATTATGCTCTTGATGTCGCTAGGTTCCGGTTTGGCAGCACGGGATTTTCGTGTTGCTGCTACGCAACCCTTAGTGCCACTTCAGGCTAGCAATCAAGCAGAAATGCACGATGCACCGAAAAATAATTCAGATGAAAATAAACCCTCCGCTGTGACAGCGAGTGCTGCGCTTGATCCGTTAAGATTACCTGCTTTGGGTGGATTAGTGTTAAGCGTTAGGCAGATGGACTTTTTTAGTACCGCCATTAAAGTCTCCACCCGAAGCCGCTATACCGATGGACGCACAAGCGATCAATTGTTTAATCCGGTATTGCATGAATTGGGATTATTGGATTTTGCAGGGGTGGTCGCGTTATTAACGCCCTTAGTCATTATCGCCTTTACCTATGGCTGCGTATTGGAAGAGCGCGAATTGGGTATTTGGCGTTTGATAGCCACGCAAATAGATAAACCTTGGCATCTGCTGTTGGCTACTTTATCGGTGCGCTATCTCGTAGTGTTCATAGCAATTTCGCTTAGCTCGGTGCTCGCTTTTGTGCTCGACCCTGAAGCCAGTATCATTGCTTTAGGTTACTGGTTAATGTTAATCAGTTGTTTCATACTCATCTGGTTTTGTCTGGCGGCATTATTTATGTTGAGCAGACTGACGTCCGGTGCCGCAACCTTAGGTATGTTGGGAACTTGGCTTTTTTTGACCTTTGCAGTCCCCGCGCTGCTGAGTTGGGCTGCCAATAGCAATATGCCAATGCCATCCCGATTGACCAGCATTATTTCAATCCGTCAAAGTCAAGAGCATGCTAATCAACAACGCCAAACTCTGCTGGAAAACTGGTTTGCCGCACACCCGGAACTAACAGCACCAAAACCAATAAGCCAATTGCCCCGAGAAATCGCAGGATTACCAGCTACATTGCTGATAGATGCAGAAGTACGCCCCATTATGTTGACATTTGAAGAGGTGCGTAAACAACAATTCGAGTTTATGCAGCATTGGACTTTCGTTTCGCCCGGACTGGCGGTGGTCTTTTTGGCAGATAGGTTGGCAGGAATCGATGCGCCACGTTACAGCACATTTATCAACGACATCAATCAATTTGAAGATCAATGGCGAGACTATTTCGTCCCTCGCATAATGACGGAACAACCCTGGAGCGATGCCGATCAGCATCAACAACCCACGTTTTCAATGCCTCAGCAACAAGATAACCTAGCCTGCTGGCAATTGCTCGGGACACAAAGCCTGCTGGCAATCTTGTTACTCAGTTTAGTCTATGGCTTACGCCATAGGCTGACAGTACATTAACTAAGCACCATTCAGATTAAAAATCTGATTTTTTTGATTAACTGACGTTACCTAGTAACACAGGAGCAGGAGCAGTTGCCGAGGCGGAGCAAAAAAAAGTATTTCGCCGTTGGGTGCGAGAACCCGATTAGAAAAACATCGCGATAGCGACTCAGCATGTTTATTTCTATGCTACAGAAAAGCTATCTGCGTAACATCAGTGATTAAATAGATTACCCCATATTGGGGAATGTTTGAATTTTTCTATTAGTCTGAACTACACTTTTCTTAGAATTATTACAAAAAATAAGAATTCTACCTTTAACCTTAATTGTAAAAAATTTCAGGATTAGATAAAAGAGCTATGACGATTGAACATACTGAGGAAGAGAGCACATTTGATGCTTGGATGAAAATCTATTTTAGATATCCGGTCATTCAAAAACTTCCTCCTCGCTACTTACAGGATATTTTGTTGAGCTTGGAGGAAATTCAATTTCCTGAAGGGAGGATTATTATTAACCAAGGAGAACCTGGAGATTATTACTATGTAATAAAACAGGGTCGTTGCTTGGCTACGCGCCAAGCTTTTGCAGACGCTAAAGAAATCAAAATCCGCGAGTTAACCGTTGGCGAGTGTTTCGGTGAAGATGCCTTGATTTCTGATGAACCCAGAGACTTGAAAATTACCACTCTGACAGATTGCAGTTTATTGCGTTTAAACAAAGAGCAATTTTTAGCCTTATTAAAAACCCCTTCGATAAAATTTGTCGACTACACTACTATGCAAAATCGCAGAACTTCAGGAGCGATTTTGCTGGATGTGCGTACCCCAGAGAAATTTCAACAGTATCATTTGAATGGCTGTGTAAACGAACCCTTCTTTGCTTTACGACTGCAATTAACTAAATTAGATCATAAAGCCTCATACGTCATCATTTGTGATGATGGCAACATTAGTGAGGCCGCGGCTTATTTACTCTGTAATCAGGGCATTAAAGCCGAGGTTTTAAAAGGTGGGATCAATGCAGTGGTTAAATAATGCCTAAGCAGTTTGGGCGCCACTCAGAGAGATAATCTTACTTCTTTAGACACCCTACACTGATGCGTTCGGGGAGAAGTGTAAATATCAGACAAAAAAAAGCCCCTAATGAAGGATCAAAAGGGGCTGTATTTAAAAGCTTGGCAATTCCCTACTTTCACATGACAAACTGTCACACTATCCTCGGCGCTAAACGGTTTCACTTCCGAGTTCGGGATGGGATCGGGTGGTTCACATTCGCTATGGTCACCAAGCAAACTGGTTGGGTTGAGGCTCTGTCTCAACCTTCGGCGGCAGGAGTGCTTTTTTGCTTTGCTTTGGCTT
>SXIZ01000260.1 GCA_005779525.1 Methylococcaceae bacterium | reverse complement strand
GTGTCGCTATCGCGACGCTGTTTAATCGGGTTCTCGCACCCGAGGGCGAAATACTTTCTTTTGCTCCGCCAAAAGAAAGTATTCAAAGACAAATCTGTCAGGAACAGATTTGGATGCGTTAGCACACGAAGTGCGAATGCCTGGATGGCATGAGTCATTAGGCGGCCCAGTTACCGCTAATGTCTTGTGCTCCTCGTAGTTATCGGGGGGTGGCAAAAGGGGCGTCCTGCCCCTTTGCCACGTTGCGGCATCCTTGCCTCAACCCGTTGGGCTTTTTCCCGATAACTACTGCGGTGCTCGACGCGTTAAACGGGATAATATCGTTTACCTTAATCCAGTGGAATAGTTTTCCTTCATTTGAAGATCAAGAGATATAAATGGTTTGCCTACCCTACAGTATTAAATTGACTAAGTACTAGGCATTAACCACTTCACCCGAAGTTTTGCACTCCTGACTCAACTAAAGGTATTGCATGCTTGCACATCCCCAGTATGCAAACCTTTGAGTAACCAATCCACGCGTTGCTTGGAAGAGCCGTGGGTAAAGGATTCCGGGCTGACTCGCCGTCCAGCATTGTGCTGTAAACGATCATCTCCAATGGAAGCGGCCGCCTGTAAACCTTCTTCCACATCCCCGGCTTCTAAAATCTTGCGTTGTTTATTGGCATGGTAGGCCCACACTCCGGCATAACAATCCGCTTGTAATTCGAGACGTACTGATAAGGCGTTGGCTTGCGCAGCGCTTAGTCGCTGTTGTAGTTGGTGGACTTTATTCGAAATTCCTAAGATATTTTGGACATGATGCCCCACTTCGTGCCCGATCACATAGGCACGCGCAAAATCACCCGGCGCGCCAAGCTGGCCTAGCGTTTGAAAGAAACTGAGATCAATATAGACCTTCTCATCACCCGGGCAATAAAAAGGTCCAGTCGCGGCCGTACTGAAGCCACAGGCTGAATTAATTTGCTGCGAAAACAGCACTAAATGCGGTTCACGGTAGTGCTTACCCAAGCTCGGCAGCAGTTGCTTCCAGGTATCTTCGGTGTCCGCTAAGATCACCGACACAAATTCAGCGGCTTCATCATTTTTTGGGGCTGACACCGTCGGTTTGCTTGGGCGGTGTTGCGGGGCTTCAGGAAGTCCAGAAAGTAGATTTAACATTTGAATGGGGTCTTTACCCATTAAGAGACCCACGACAATCACCACAAAAAGGGTTTTTCCACCGATGCGAATTCTAGGGCCACTGGGATTTGCATCACCTTGCTGCTCTTCATAGGCATAGTCTTCATCGCGACGATCTTCTATATTTTCACTACGTCTTCCAGAACGCCAAAGCATGTCAAGTCCTCTTGCATTGATGACGCCTGCACAGCGTCAGATGAATCTTATGCTCTGCAAGGGTGTTAAGGGCGGATGGATTTTTTTCAAATGTCGCTGCGACGCTTAAAGCTAGTAAACCACCCACACTATAATTTGAGAGACCACCTGAATGGGATTTTTTGTTTTTAGTGCTGACAACAGCCTTTGTATTGATCCCAGGCAAGTGATCCAGTCATGATGAGTAACGTTATTCTTCTGTTTTAGCGGCTTCTTCGTTAAAAATCGGGTTATTTAAATCTTCTGGATGTAATTTAGCGCGGTCGCTAGGATAAATATGCCAAAAAGATTGATCAATACTCGCTTCGGCGTAGGTATTGTTTTTACGATCATGGGTAAACGGACACCACCAATTTTCGACCACTTGCACTAAATAAGCATGCCATTCAAACAAGCCTACACTCATAGGACAGTACCAGGTGCAGTTGAGGATCCAATATAATTTCGATTGCGCAAAGCTGGCTTTAAAAGAGCCATCCATCGTAATCTGGCTTTTCAAATCATAGCGGTGAGATTCGCGTTTGGGCAAGAAATCTGAGTATTTTTTAACGTTACGCGCACCAATTAAATATAAATGCAAATAGACCGAATAGGCACTGAGGATAACAAATGGCCAAGTCAATATCGGCAAGTACACAAAGATTAAGCCAATGCCACGACGCCACACAGGTTGTTTAGGATGGTGTTCGCCAATACTGACGCGATGGCAGGATTCACACGCTTTAGGTTTCATTAATTTAGCTCCTTAAGGTTAGAGGGGTTGAGGGTTAGAAAATTGCGCGGGGTTAAGCAGTTGATAGATGCTTTTACAGCCTTCGCAACAGAAAACTTTCACGCCAGTGATGCTTTTTAATGAAAATCCTTGAATTTTCACAGGTTGTTGACACAGATCACACGGCAACTTTGGGGTCGACATTATAAACTGCTGCCCACGGCACAAAAAAAGGTTTTTAAATATTCGGTCTCAGCGACCGCCGGATGAATCGGATGATCAGGCCCCTGCCCGCCTTGAGCGAAAAAGCACAGATGTCTATCGATATGGCGCGCCGAGGCGCGCAGAATTTCATGTAGGTTTTCACGACTGAGATGAAAGGAACACGAGGCCGACACGAAAATGCCATTGGGTTCTAATACCTGTAGGGCTAAATCATTGAGGCGACGATAAGCATCGTAACCTTGCTTAAAGTCTTTTTTGCGTTTCACCAAGGCGGGAGGATCCAACACGATAATGTCGTAGCGCTGATTTTCGGCACGCGCTTGTTTTAAAAAATCAAACACATCATTACGCACAAAGTGCATGCGCTCACGCACGTGATTGAGTTCGGCATTGGCTGACGCCAGGGTCAAAGCGCCTTCGGACGCATCGACACAGGTCACTGCGGCGGCTCCTTGCATCGCTGCAGGAATGCCCCAGGCCCCAGTGTAACTAAATAAATCCAAAACCCGCTTGCCCTTCGCTAATTCCGCTAAGCGTTGCCGACTGACACGATGGTCATAAAACCAGCCAGTTTTTTGCCCTGCAAGTATATCAACCCGAAACTGAGCACCGTTTTCATAAATATACAGTTCTTCGGGCAAGCTACCGTAGACAACTTCTGAGGCTAAATCGAGGCCCTCTAATTCGCGCTGACTATTATCGTTTTTGCAGACTATCGCCTGGGGTTGCAGTAACTCCACTAAACACGCAATTAATTCTGCTTTTAAGCTTTCCATGCCAGCCGTGGTAATTTGCAGTGACAGCACATCACCGAAGCGGTCAATCACTAATCCTGGCAGGCCATCACTTTCACCAAAGACTAAACGGTAAAACGGCTGTGGAAATACTAAATCGCGCAAATGTAAGGCATGACTCAAGCGATTGCGGAAAAAATTGCGTCCACATTTCAAATCAGTTTTGCGCGATAACATGCGCGCGGCGATTAGGGTATGCGGATTAAAATAAGCCGTCCCTAAAGCTTTACCTTCGTCAGTCACAATATTGACCAACTGCCCTGGGGTGAACTGGTCTAAGGCAACCCGCCGAGTGTCGATTTCATTACTGAACACCCATACATGGCCTTTACGCAGACGTTTATCTTCGTGCTTTTTTAAATATATTTCTGGATGATTCATCTATAACTAGGGGGAGAGAGCCTTGTGGGCCGAATTACTGGGACTTTTGCCCTGCTAAGCGGCACCAGTCTTCTTGAATTACCGGAGGCAATAAGTGGATTGCACTCGCATAAGCTTTAGCCACCTCAGCGGCTTGTTCGCTTAAAATCCCGGAAAGCACTAAAGCACCACCGGGCTGCACTAAGGCATGAATTGCAGGTGCTAATTCAATCAGAGGTTTTGCCAAAATATTGGCCAACACAATATCGGCGGTCATCGCTGGAAATTGTTCTGGCAAATAACAATGAATTTGCGCTTGTACGTTATTTTTTTCGGCATTTGCCAGAGTTGCGGTCAATGCTTGCGGATCAATATCCACACAATGTGCGACTTTCGCACCCAATAATAGGGCCGCCACCGCTAAGATTCCAGAACCACAACCATAGTCAATCACGACTTTATCGCTGAGATCATGTTGCGCTAACCATTCTAAACATAAAGCCGTAGTGGGATGCGTGCCCGTTCCAAATGCCAAACCAGGATCTAGCGTCATGCACACTGTGCCTGCTGCATGCTGTTCCATCCCCGTTGGACAGATCCATAATTTACCGCCAAAGCACATAGGCTGAAAATGCTCTAACCAGGCACGCTCCCATTCTTGATCTTCCAGAATTTCATC
>SXIZ01000025.1 GCA_005779525.1 Methylococcaceae bacterium | reverse complement strand
GGGTGTTGCTTGGTTTTGGCTTCTTTGCCTTTATGACGCTCGCGAACTTCGGCGTATTCTTGACGAAGGTTTTGTTTGAAGTTTTCTTGCAAATCCGCACTTAACAAGTTGCTGGCGACACCGACACCCCGTGAAGCATCCGTCACATACACGGTTGCACCTTGATAATGCGGCTCAATTTTGACAGCGGTATGGGCGCGGGAGGTGGTTGCACCACCGATCATTAAGGGAATGGTGAAGCCTTGACGTTGCATTTCTTTGGCGACATGCACCATTTCATCTAACGACGGTGTAATTAAGCCGCTTAAGCCAATAATATCAACCTTTTCCAGTCGAGCCGTTTGTAAAATCTTTTCTGCGGGTACCATGACGCCTAAATCGATCACGTCGTAGTTATTGCACTGTAACACCACCGCGACAATATTTTTACCAATATCATGCACATCGCCTTTAACAGTGGCCATCAAAATTTTGCCATTACTCTGGCGATCCCCCGCCATTTTGTCGGCTTCCATGAACGGCATCAAATACGCAACAGCTTTTTTCATGACCCGTGCGGATTTTACGACTTGCGGTAAAAACATTTTGCCTGCACCGAATAAATCACCGACGACATTCATGCCGTCCATTAATGGCCCTTCGATGACATGCAGGGGGCGTTCAGCCTCTAGGCGTGCAGCTTCGGTATCTTCATCGATAAAGTCCGTAATGCCTTTGACCAACGCATGCTCTAAGCGTTTATTGACTGACCAGCTACGCCATTCCAGATTTTCTGCAGCTTTCTCATTGGTGCTTCCATCGCCGCGGTATTTGTCGGCAATCGTTAGCAAGGTATCGGTACCACTGCCGTCATGCGTATTTAATATAACGGCTTCAACTGCGTCACGTAAATCGCGCGGAATGTCTTCGTAAATAGCTAATTGCCCGGCGTTGACGATCCCCATGGACATCCCCGCCTGAATGGCGTGGTATAAAAATACCGCATGTATCGCTTCGCGTACGGGGTTATTGCCTCGGAAGGAGAAGGAGACGTTAGAAACGCCACCAGAGATCAATGCATGGGGCAGTGTTTGTTTAATTTTGCGCGTGGCGTGAATAAAATCAACGCCATAGTTGTTATGCTCATCAATCCCTGTTGCAACTGCAAAAATATTGGGATCAAAGATAATATCTTCTGGAGGAAAGCCTACTTCTTGCGTCAAAATAGTATAGGCACGCTGACAAATTTCGACCTTGCGGGCTTCGGTATCCGCTTGTCCTGCTTCGTCGAACGCCATGACGATCACGGCGGCACCGTAACGCCGCACCAGTTTTGCATGTTTTACGAAGGCGGCTTCACCTTCTTTTAAAGAGATGGAGTTGACGATGCCTTTGCCTTGAATACATTTTAATCCGGCTTCCAAAATCTCCCACTTGGAAGAATCTAACATAATCGGAACTTTAGCAATGTCGGGCTCGGCGGCAATTAACAATAAGAAACGTATCATCGCCTCTTGCGAATCCAGCATGCCTTCATCCATATTAATGTCGATAATTTGCGCACCATTTTCCACTTGCTGTCTGGCGACATCCAATGCCGCCTCAAAATTACCGTCAATAATTAAGCGTTTAAAAATAGCAGAGCCTGTGACGTTGGTGCGCTCGCCAACATTAACGAACAAGGATTCTGCCGTAATGTTTAACGGTTCAAGACCGGATAAACGACATTGTTTCGGTATATCTGGAATTTTACGCGGTGGAAATTTCGCAACAGCTTCGACCATGGCTTTAATATTGGCGGGCGAAGTGCCACAGCAACCGCCGATGATATTCAGATAGCCATTTTGCGCCCAGTCAGCGAGTTCCTTCGCCATAGCTTCCGGGGTTTCGTCGTATTCGCCAAATTCATTGGGTAAGCCCGCGTTCGGATGCGCAGATACATGGGTATCGGCAATCGAGGATAGTTCTGCAATATATTGGCGTAATTCTGTCGCGCCTAGGGCACAGTTAAAGCCAAACGAAATCGGCTGCACGTGTTTAAGCGAATTCCAAAATGCTCCTACCGTTTGCCCGGTTAAGGTACGCCCAGAGGCATCTGTAATCGTCCCTGAAATCATAACGGGCAATTTATAACCAAGAGTATCGAAGACCTGTTCAACTGCAAAAATGGCGGCTTTAGCGTTTAAGGTATCGAAAATGGTTTCGATCAGAATTAAATCTGCGCCTCCGGCGATTAAACCTTGGGTGGCTTCGGTATAAGCTTGGACTAAATCATCAAAAAAGATGTTGCGAAAGCCAGGATCATTCACATCTGGGGAAATGGAGCTGGTGCGGCTGGTCGGGCCTAATACCCCGGCAACAAAACGTGGCTTATCAGGGGTTTTGGCGGTAAATTCATCCGCCGCAGAGCGCGCAATTTTTGCAGCAGCGACATTCAGTTCATAAGCCAAGGCTTCCATGTGGTAATCCGCCATGGCAACAGTGGTTGAGTTAAAGGTATTAGTTTCAACAATGTCTGAGCCTGCTTCAAAATAAGCACAATGAATGGCGCGGATAATGTCTGGCTGAGTGATGCACAATAAGTCATTATTGCCTTTGAGGTCTACTTCCCAGTGCGCAAAGCGTTCGCCACGATAGTCCTTTTCTTCTAATTTGTAGCTTTGAATCATAGTCCCCATGGCACCATCAAGAAATAGAATTTTTTCTGCAAGTTGCTGTTTGAATAATTGGGTACGTGCCATAGTGATTCTGATTAAATTAAGTTAATTGGAAAAAATATTGTGTAAGATATGTGACAAAGCTTAGCATGGTTCAGTAGTGACTCTGTATTACTAGAGGCTACTTAAAGCTCTATTCAACCTTCGAGAGGAAATATGTCAAAACCAACGTTAAAACAGGTTATTAAAAGTGTTCTCGCTGCCGCGACAGGTATTCAAAGTGATGCTAATCGTGAGCAAGACTTTAAAGAAGGGTCGCTTAGCATATATATAATTGTCGGTTTAGCCGCGACGATTATTTTTATTATTGCGCTAGTCTCGTTGGTTTCAGCCATACTTTAAGCTACAAAAAAGCCCAAGTTAAAACCTCACTTGGGCTTTCAATGTTATAGCATTATTTAGCTTCTGTTTTAAAGCTTTGTTTGATAGACAAAAACATTTCTTTGATGCCGCTAAATAAATTAGCTGGCGTAAGTGCTTCTTTGAGGATTACTTTAGTTTTTACTAATGCAACGGCTGCAAAACCAGCGACAGGGGGCATTAATTCTAAAAATAAAGAGAGCAATACGCCAAAAAATCCCTGAAAGCCGCCTTCATTTTTTCTATCGCCGACGCTAGTCAGTTCTCTTTCATAACCTTCGGGGGCATCTTTCAATGCTTCCATGATGTAAATGCTAGAATCCACTAATAAAAATTGCACGGCAAAAAACACAGCGCCACACACAGCAACCCACATCATTACATTTTCTTTACCCGCACGCATCAAAGTTTGGTAAACCCAGATGCATGTTAAAACCATAATTACACCACCAATCATCTCAACTTCCTCCAATTACAGATTAATTATTTTATTTTTTTGTTAAAAAGAAATAGAGAAATTTACATTTGATATCCATAGTATTCGTATCTTTGCGTAACACGACACAGGATTCAAATTTTTCTCTACCTGGAACTGATTGTTTAACAATAGCGCCATCTTCCACCGTGTACTTTAGGGGTACTCGAATAGTTTCTGTGCGGGGATCTTTAGCTACTGTATCCAAAATGCCGCCATCTTTAAATGTCCAAGTGGTATTCAGTGCTTTTTTTTCGCCATCGTATTTTATAGCCTCAGCGGTGACTTCCCACGTACCAATAATATCAGCCGCGCTAGTGAGTTTGACTTCGGCCCTTACATATTCTGCAACCCCCAACATCGCAAATGCAATAACCATCGTAATTGTTGTTATTTTATTCACTTTAGTACCGCCCTAGCAGAATTGAATCTGCATAATTATTATGTAAGACTTTCATTATGACGCGTTACTGTCAAATTTCAACCATTAACAGCAATACGGATATTTTTACTGAGAATGTAGCCAATTTAACTTGACTTTATAGTACGTTAACGTATCATCTTACTTTCCATTGTCGATGTATCGATTTTTTTCAAACATAATAATTAATTAAGGTAGAACTCTCATGGGAGCAATTTTAGATTTAACTGAAACCTTAAAAACACCAGCAGGTATGGTTGGTTTAGTGGTTGTCGTAGCTGCTGCTTATTTCCTAGTAAAATGGGTATTCGCTGAGCATCCAGATGACGAAAAATAAGGTTTCACTTTAATTTTCAAAAATTGGCCGCCTAAATACTCATATTGGGCGGCTTTTGTTTTTTAGGCTTCTGCAATTTTTAACCTTATAATGTGTACGTTTATTAACAACCTTGTGTTAGCGAATGTACCAGCGTCTTTTCAATAGTTTACTCAAATACTCAGCGGTTACCGCTCCTGCTACAGGTATTGGTCTTTTTCGATTATTGTATGGTTTAGTTACCTTACAAGAAATTGCATTTCTTCTGTATTTCAATCACTTAATTTTCGACCCCATTCCCTATATTGATGTCGAATTTCCCATGTTACCTTATTTTTTGGTTGCCTGGGCAGTGTGTGCCTTGTGCCTGACTATCGGCTATCGCACGCAGCAAGCCGCGCTCTGGTGTTATGCCTTCTGGATAATATTTGTTCAATTTACGCCTATGCAGCGTGATTTTGATGGCGGCTTTGATTTGTTCATGACGGGCACCTGTTTCTTTATGCTATTCATGCCGATTGACGAGGCTTTTAGCATTGATAATCTCCGACGCAAGTTAGCCTACCCTTACAGTCAGAATCAACAATTCCCCAAATCTCGAGTATCCATCCTTGCCTACTATCTACCGATCAGTATTTGCCTGGGATTCTTATATTTTGACTCGGCCATCCATAAACTGTTTGCTGAGCATTGGCGCAATGGCTTGGGCTCTTGGTTGCCTGGAACGCAGCCTTATTATATTTCGGCATTGGATATGTCGCCGTTACTCAATATTGAGCTACTCCAAAAAGCAGTCGGCTATCTAATTCTGATCTTTCAATTTAGTTTTATTTTTTTAGTGCAAAAGCGCGCTTTACGACCATTTTATTGGTTGGTGGGGATGGGTTTGCATTTGGGTATTGTGCTAACCCTCAATATCTATCCGTTTGGCTTTGGAATGTTGATTTACTACGTGTTGCTTGTGCCATTTTCTTGGTGGCAAAGACTGGCAAGTTTTTGTCGTCCAGCAATACCCAATTTGACTATTTTTTATGATGAGCAGTGTCCACTGTGCAATCGCACTGCGACGATTATTAAGCATTTTGATCTTTTTAATACGTTGGATTTCAAAGGTGCCCAAACTTATGCGCACGCCTATCCGGCAATGCAGCAATTTACCCAAGCTGAATTACTTAAAGATTTATACACCCTGGATGCTAAGCAGCATGTAAACTTTGGGGTCAAGGCATATAGCGAGATTTTGATCGCAATGCGCTATATGTTTTGGGTGGGGCTGTTGATGACATTACCGGGTATTTATCAACTGGCTTGCTATCAATACCGTAAAATTGCAGATAACCGTGTGCGTGTAGTGTGCGATATTCATTGTGCTCTTCCCGCAAGTAATGTACCTGCAAGTTTTTATACACGCCTGAGTGCTTGGCAACAAAACCAACCCCGAAAATTTGCGCATAAACTGAGTAAGCTCTTAATTTTAATTTTTGTATTACAACTCAATAGTACTCTGCATTATGGTCTGTTTTATCGTCTAAAAATCGATACTCGGAGTCATCCTGTCGCGGCGCTATTGACTGAAATGAGTAACACCACTATTTTGTTTTCACAAATGTTTTTAGGGATTACCCCACATGCATTGTATGTGCATGATCATTTTGCTGGCTATGATCGAATTTTAGCGATCACATATATTGATCAGCTTGGACAGGAGCAGTGGTTGCCATTTGTCAATCAGGAGGGGCGATTGTTGGCACCAAATTGGGGAAGAGTGCATTCCATGTGGGCTAATATTGCGGTGACCCCGACGATCAATATTCAGCGGTTAAGCAAGTTGTTGATGAAGGTCACGGCATTTTGGGGGAGAAATTGCAATTTGGATCTTAAGCATGCGACCTTTCAGGTGAAACTAAAGAAAATTAGTGCTCCTAGCACGTGGGTGTACGATCTGCGTAACTCTAATCTACAAGGCGAGTGGCAGACTATAGGTAGCATAAATTGGCAGAATAATAATTTTCAAATTGCCATACCTAATAACATTAACGACTTATAAATTCATTTTACAATTTGGTATTGCATCAACACTTTACTCATGATATAAATTGCCCCGTGCTATATTTAGTACAACAAAAAATAAATACAAAACCTTTTAGGAGGATCAAATGAAAAAAGTATTATCTCTATTAGCTCTGACTCTGATGATTGTTGGTTTAACTGGCTGCTTGGATCCACAAGACGGCACTAAACAAAAAGTTTCAAGCTCAACTTCAAGCGTACAGCTTTAAGTTAAAGTGAAATGGTAGAGACCCGCTGCTTGCAGTGGGTCTCTGCAACTACTGATCCTCCCCAAAACTCCTGCTTATTCCTCTCTCCGCACTTGATCCACTAAACCTAGTCTTATCTTAATGGGTTTTTGTTTTCAGATTTAATTTACGTGTTTTTAGCATCGCTGACTTACTGGTTGAAATAACCTGAGGGTAGCAAAAGGCTTTTGATGCTTGTCAAAAATTTTGTCTTTTCTTGCATTTTTGCTCAAATTACCTTGCGCTGTAGTATGCTAACCTGTAGGTTACAGAATTAAACGTTAATTTAACTAAAGCTAAGTTTATAATCATATATAAATTAAGCGTGTCAGTGCTAACAGTAGAATTTAAATGGATTATTCAGCAACAGTATTGAAATTATCTGGGCTAAGCTTTTGCTTGTTACTGCAAGCCTGCAGTCTGTTACCGTATGATCCTCTGGATGCATTAGCTCAAAAGCGATTAGACGCTATTGATTCCCCGAAAGTTACCACGCCGTTAACTTGGCAAGCTCCTTTACCGCATCAAGGCCAAATAAGCAATCTTACCCACTGGTGGCAGCAATTACAGGATCCAATCTTGGTGCGTTTGATTGATGCCGCTGAACAGGTGAGTGCGTCTATTGCGAATGCGCAAGCACATATTGAAGATGCTAGAGCTAACTACACCAATGCCAAAGGTGATTTACTCCCCTCTTTAGAAGGCAGTGCCAGTGGCTACCGCGGTTTACAAAGTTTATTTTTCCCGGCAGCGACTATTGGTTCGATTGGTGCCGCCAGCAATTGGGAGATTGATCTCTTTGGCAAAAATCAGGCGGCGTTAAGTGCGGCCCTTGCCCGATTTAATGGTGCTGCTGCAAATTGGCACGCTGCGCGCGTCAGTATTGCAGCGGAAGTTGCGAATACTTATGTCAATCTACGTAGTTGTGAAGCACAAGCCATGCAACTTGAAAAAGAAGTCACCTCTAAACTGCACACTGCGCGTTTAACCCAGGAGCTGACGCAAGTTGGCTTTGAAGCTCCTGCAAGTAGTCTGTTGGCGAATGCAATGAGTGCCGAAAGTAAAAATAGCTTAGTGCAGCAGCAAAACCAATGTGGCCTTCAAATAAAAGCCTTGGTTGCCTTAACTGATCTCCCTGAGAGCCAACTACGTCAGTTACTGCGCGCTAAAAGTGCACAATTACCCGAGGTAAAAGCATTTAATATTGAGACGGTTCCAGCCGTGGTGATAACCCAGCGGCCAGATATTTATAGCGCAGGTTACGACGTGTTGGCTGCCAGTGCCGACATCACTCAACTCGATGCTCACAAATATCCTAAAATTGCGTTTTCTGGCAACATTAGTGTCACGCATATGGAATTAGCAACAGGCCCGATTGGCGGGATGGTGTGGAGCGTTGGTCCAATTGCCATTACCTTGCCCTTATTCGATGGCGGGCGGCGCGTAGCGAATGTGGCAAGTGCAAAAGCAAAATATGACGCTGCCCTGGCGGTGTATCAAGAAAAAATTCGCACCGCAGTACGTGAGATTGAAGACGCATTACTGACCCTGCAGCATAATTCTCAACGTCTTGTAGAAATTGAAACGGCTGTTAAAAATTACCACAGTAATGTCATTGCGACCCAAAGCCTCTATAAATCGGGTTTAGCGAGCAAAATTGATCTC